>JAKSKK010000011.1 GCA_024401745.1 Bacteroidales bacterium | reverse complement strand
TCGACTTCACCTATCCCAACGGCACCAAGGCCCTCTGGGACATCAACATGAAGATTGACAGCGGCAAGATCACCGCATTCGTGGGCCTCAGCGGCGCGGGCAAGTCAACCATAGTGAACCTGCTCGACAAATTCTACGAGCCCGACTGCGGAAGCATCAAGCTCGACGGCGTCGACCTCCGCGAATACGACACCCACTTCCTCCGCGAGAACATCGGCCTGGTGCTCCAGAAGAATCACATCTTCGACGGCAGCATCGAGGAGAACATACGCTACGGCCGTCCCGACGCAACGTTCGAGGAAGTCGTGCAGGCAGCCAAGGACGCCTACATCTACGACCAGATCATGGGTCTGCCCGAGCAGTTCAAGACAAAGGCTCAGGCAATGTCAGGCGGCCAGCAGCAGCGTATCGCCATCGCCCGCATGTTCCTGAAGAACCCTCCCATCATCTTCCTCGACGAGCCCACTGCAAGCCTCGACGCAATCGCCACCGAGCAGATCAAGGCCAGCATCGACGCCATCAAGAAGAACCGCACCGTGGTCATCATCTCGCACAACATCTCGCAGATCATCGACTCCGACGTCATCTACGCCCTCAAGAACGGCCGCGTGGAGCAGGCCGGAGACCCCGACGAAGTATACCGCCAGGGCGGAATCTACAAGGAGATAGTGGACGCAAGCGCACGTTCGATGAACATCGGAAAACTCGCCCAGACCCTCGACACCGACGGCGACGGCAAGATAGACCTTTAGTATATGAGCCCGAAATTCTGCAGGTTCATCCTCTGCAAGCTCATGGGATGGACGATAATAGGAGAAAAGCCGGCTGAGGACAAGCTCGTGTTCCTCGCCGCACCGCACACCAGCATCTGGGACTTCGTGATAGGATATTTCTATTACAGGGCAATGGGCGGCCACCTCACGACAATGATCAAGAAGGAGGCCTTCGTATTCCCCCTGAAATACATACTCAGGGCAATGGGGGCATTCCCCATCGACCGATCCCACCCGCAGAAGATGCTCATGAGCGTGATGCATGAGATGCAGAAGCCTGGCACCTTCCACCTTGTGATATGCCCTGAAGGCACGCGCAAGCCGGTCGCGAAGTGGAAGACAGGCTACCATACCATTGCCACGAACTGCAACATCCACGTCTATCTGACAGGATTCGACTACGCCAGCAAGCGCGTGGGCATCTTCCGCAGATACGAGCTCACGGGCACCGCAAGGGAGGATACCGACAGGATCCAGGAGATATACAGGTCCTACAATCTCACAGGTTTGCACAAGGATATGTATATAGCTTAGGCACAACTTGTTTGTTAGAAAATTAATCGCTATATTTGCAGCCCCAAATTTTGGGCAGTTAAATTTTAATATCAAAACAAAATGATCAAACAGTACGAAACCGTTTTCATCGCTACTCCCGTTTTGTCTGATTCTCAGATGAAGGAAGCGGTTGCAAAGTACGTCGATCTCATCAAGGCCAACGGCGGCGAGATCGTGTACGAAGAGGACTGGGGTCTCAAGACACTTGCATACCCCATCCAGCACAAGACATCAGGATTCTATTACCTGATTGAATTCAAGGCTGACACCCAGTTCATTGCCACCCTTGAGACACAGTATCACCGTGACGAGCGCATCATCCGCTACATCACCGTAGCTCTTGACAAGAACGCTGTCGCTTACGCAGAGCATCGTCGCGCAAAGAGAGCTGCCAAGGCTGAAGAGCCCAAGGCAGAGGCACCTAAAGCAGAGGAGGAATAAACCATGGCAAACGTAGAAAACAACGAGATCCGTTATCTGAACCCTCCTACCGTAGAGGTTCGCAAGAAGAAATACTGCCGTTTCAAGAAGGCAGGTATCAAGTACATCGACTATAAGGATCCTGAGTTCCTCAAGAAGTTCCTCAACGAGCAGGGTAAGATTCTCCCTCGCCGCATCACCGGTACTTCCCTCAAGTTCCAGCGCAAAGTCGCTCAGGCAGTGAAGCGTGCACGCTCACTCGCTCTTCTCCCTTACGTAACTGACCTCCTTAAATAATTGAAGCGATATGAAGATCATCCTTAAGAAAGAAGTCGTAGGTCTCGGCGAGGCAGGCGACATCGTTGAAGTAAAGACCGGTTACGCTCTCAATTATCTCGTTCCCCAGGGCTTCGCAGCTGTAGGTACCCCTTCAGCCATCAAGCAGCACGAGGAGACACTCCGTCAGAGAGCTCACAAAGAGGCTAAGCTCGTTGCAGACGCACAGGCACTCGCAGCAAAGATCGAGGCTGTTGCAGTCAAGATCGCTGCAAAGGTCGGCGAGACTGGCAAGCTCTATGGTGCAGTTACCGCAGCTCAGGTAGCAGAGGCTATCGCTGAGGCAGGCATCGAGGTTGACAAGAAGAACATCACCATCCCTGAGATCAAGGAAGTTGGTGAGTACGAGGCAAAGGTAAAGTGCTACAAGGGCGTTTTCGCAAACGTCAAGGTAGAGGTCGTTGCTGAATAATCAACACTCAGATATTAATGAGTCCAGCCCTTCGGGTTGGACTTTTTTTTATTATCTTCGTGGCATGAGAACACGAACGATAGCCATTGCGGCCTGCATCCTTGTTGCGGCCGCCTGCAGCAGACCCTGCTTCAACGACACCCTCAAGCTTACTTTCGACCAACCCGCCAGAATCTGGGAGGAGACCCTTCCCCTCGGCAACGGCCGCATCGGTGCCATGCCCGACGGCGGAATATGGAAGGAGCATATCGTGCTAAACGAGGAGAGCCTGTGGAGCGGCAGCGAATGGGATCCCGCCAATCCTGAAGCCCTTCAGTGGCTTCCCGTCATACGCGAGAAGCTGGCCGAAGGCGACAACCTGACGGCCCAGAAGCTCATGTACGAGCACTTCGTATGCGCCGGCGGTGGTGGTGAAAACCCACAGTACGGCAAGTATCAGACCCTCGGTGCGCTTGAGATAAGCCATCATCCCATCGACAAGCCGGTTACCGGATACCACCGCGAGCTCAGCCTGCGCAATGCCCTTGCAAACACGACATTCAAGCTTGGCAACGGCACCGTCGAACGTGAATATCTGGCATCGATCCCTGACGACGTGATTGCGGTAAGGCTCCGCAGCAGCGAACGCAATGCCTTGAGCGTCAAGCTATCAAGGCCGGAGAACGCGAGCGTGAGGGCCGAGGGCAACACCGTCATCATGGAAGGCACGCTTCCGTCAGGAAAGGAAGAGCCCGGGCAGCCGAACAGCGGCATGCATTATGTCTGCAAGGCTCTGGTCTACGGCAACGGGCACATAGTTGCAGATGCCGACAGCATCAGCGTCGACGATGCATCCCAGACCATAATACTCGTTGCTTCCGCAACATCTTTTAATCACAGCGACCCCGAGGCCGCCGTCGACAGCACCCTGGCACTTGCATCCAAGAAACCATTCGAGAGCATCAAGAGCAGGTCCCAGTCCGCTCACAGGGCCCTGTTCGACAGGGTGGAGATAAATCTCCCCGATTCAGCGGCGCTATACGCTCAGTACGGCCGCTACCTGCTCATCGGTTCCACGACGAGGGCTACACTGCCCCCTAACCTGCAGGGCATCTGGGCCGACGGCTGCGAGACCCCCTGGAACGGCGACTACCACCTCAACATCAACGTGGAGATGAACCACTGGCCCGCACAGGTGGGCAACCTGCCCGACGCCGACCTGCCGTTCACTTCATACATCGAGGGCATGGTCACCTCCGGAGAAAGGACCGCCAGGGACTTCTACGGCATCCCGGGCTGGACGGCGAACGTACTCGCCAACGTCTGGAACTTCACCGCTCCATCGGAGAACCCTTCATGGGGAGCATCGCTCACAGGCGGTGCATGGGCTGCGCTGCAGATGTGGGAGCACTACCAGTTCACCCAGGACAAGGACTATCTGCGCAGAGTCTACCCCACCCTTCGCGGCGCGGCCGAGTTCCTGCAGGCCAGCCTCTTCGAGATGGACGGCAAGCTTGTCACAGGCCCCAGCAACTCTCCTGAGAACAGCTTCATCATTGATGGTCAGCGCTGCGCGACCTGCGCCGGCCCCACCATGGACACACAGATATGCAAAGAAATCTTCGGCGCCGTGAAGCAGGCTTCCGACATACTTGGAGAAGATGGCGAATTCGCTGAGAGCCTGATGCTTACAGCATCCAGGATGCCCGAGATGAAGATAGCCGAAGGCGGCTACCTCCAGGAATGGATGGAAGACTACGAGGAGGCTGAGATACAGCACCGCCACGTGAGCCATCTGTTCGGCCTGCATCCGGGAACCTCGATCAACACCCCGGAGCTCATCGAGGCTGCAAAGAAGACCCTCGAGAGGCGAGGCGACTCCGGCACCGGCTGGTCACGCGCATGGAAGATCAACTTCTGGGCACGCGTAGGCGACGGCAACCACGCATACTTCATGTTCAAGCAGCTGCTGGCCCCCGTCTGCGACTGTGGATTCCACTATGACGGCGAGGGTGCCGGCTCATATCCCAACCTCTTCTGTGCCCATTCGCCCTTCCAGATCGACGGCAACTTCGGCGGCAGCGCAGGCATCATGGAGATGCTCCTGCAGAGCCACAGGACAAGCGAAGACGGGCTGAGAATCGTGGATGTCCTTCCCGCAATCCCTGACTGCTGGCCTGAGGCATCATTCAGCGGTCTGAAGGCCCGTGGCAACATCACCGTAGGCTGCTCATGGTCATACGGCAACGGCGAGATCACCCTGCAGAGCCCCATCGCGCAGACAGTCATCGTGAAATGCGGAGAGTTCGAGCAGAAAGTCGACCTGACCGCAGGCAAGAGTACAAAACTTTATTTCTAGCAGCCATGCAGCATCTCAAGCAGGAGGTTCTCGAAGAACTCACCACCAACATCCTCCCCTACTGGATACAGAACATGACCGACCCGGCCGGCGGATTCTACGGAAGACGTGACGGCAGCGGTGCGCTTGTCGCCGATGCGCCCAAGGGCCTCATACTGAACGCCCGCATACTCTGGACGTTCTCCGCCGCGTACAGGGTGCTTGGCAGGCCGCAGTACCTCAAGACCGCCCAGAGGGCTGCCAGAGAGGTCATGGACAGGTTCTGCGACCCCGAACACGGAGGCGCATACTGGAGCCTGGATGCGGAAGGCAGACCCCTGGACACAAAGAAGCAGTTCTACGCCATTGCCTTCGCCATCTACGGCCTGGCCGAGTATCACAGGGCAACAGCCAACAACAAGGTCCTGGACTGCGCTATCGAGCTGTACCGGGTCATCGACAGATACAGCAGGGACGCTGAAAAGGGAGGATACATCGAGGCCTGCACAAGAGACTGGAACCCGATAGAGGACATGCGCCTCAGCGACAAGGACCAGAACGACGCCAAGACCATGAACACCCATCTGCACATCCTGGAGGGCTACACCAATCTCTACCGCATCTGGCCCGACATCCAGCTGCACGGCAGGCTGCGCGAGCTGATAGAGCTTTTCCTGGACCGCATAACCGGCGCGGACGGGCATCTGCAGCTCTTCTTCGACGAAGACTGGAACCTGCATGGGCAGATACGCAGCTACGGCCACGACATCGAATGCAGCTGGCTGCTCTGGGAGGCTGCGACCGTGCTCGGCGACGAGGACATCATCGCGCGCTGCCGCATAGCCTGCCCGAGGATTGCGCGCGCATCTATGGAAGGATTCACCCGCAAGGGCGGAATGATATACGAATGGAACATGACAGCCGGCAAGAAGCACACGAACCGCGACTGGTGGGTACAGGCAGAGACCGTGGTAGGCAGCCTGAACCAGTACCAGATGACGGGCAAGGCCTGCTGGCTGGGCGCCGCACGCGCCATCTGGGAGTTCATAAAGGAGAACATCATCGCCCCTGACGGCGAATGGTACTGGGCCGCCGGAAGCGTGACCGACGACAGGGCGGGTTTCTGGAAATGCCCCTACCACAACGGAAGAATGTGTCTTGAAATAATTGAAAGGATATGAAAAGAACGGTCACTGCCATCCTGCTCTGCCTTCTGGCGCTCGGATGCACAAAGAACAGCTATTATCAGGTAGAAGACGGACGCATAGTCAAGGACGGCGTCCCGCAGTACTTCATCGGCACCAACGTATGGTATGCTCCCCAGCTGGCCGTCACAGAGCCGGAAAGACTGCTGAAGGAACTCGACACCCTCTCTGCGCTTGGTGTGAAGAACCTTCGCATCCTCGCGACCGACGAGAACTGGGAAGGCCTTGACTTCACCCTCAAGGAACTCCAGAAGAGAGACATGTGCGCCGTGCTGTACCTGAACAACGCGTGGGAATGGACCGAGAACTGCTACAGCAAGTATCTCGAGGATGCAGGCGAAGGCAGGCAGCCTGTGCCTTCAGTAGACGGCTACCCTGCCTTCATGAACGCCATGAGCGGCTTCGCGCAGTCGCCCAAAGCCGTGGAACTGTACCAGGAGCACGTGAAAAGGGTCGTCAGCCGATACAAGGACAATCCGGCCATCTTCAGCTGGCAGCTGTGCAACGAACCAAGGCCCTTCAGCCGCGAGCCCGAGGCCGTGAACGCCTTCGTTAAGTACATACACGAGACGGCGGCGCTCATCAAGAGCATCGACCAGAATCACCTCGTCTCTACCGGCAACGAGGGCGCCATGGGCTGCAACGACGGCGACAATGACCTCTACCTGCGCGTGCATGACTGTCCCGACATCGACTACTGCACCATACACATCTGGCCCTACAACTGGAGCTGGGTACGGGAGCACAACATCGACGAGGGCATCGACATCGCCATAGACCGCACCAAGGAATACCTGCGTCAGAGCCTTGAAGTCGCATACCGCCTCCGCAAGCCGGCGGTCATTGAGGAGTTCGGCTACCCTAGGGACGGCTTCGAGTACGTCAAGGACACTCCCACCACAGCCCGCGACAAGTACTATGACTACATTTTCGGCGAGGTGCTCCGCAGCGCAAAGGACGGCGGCAGGCTCGCAGGATGCAACTTCTGGACATGGAGCGGATATGCCCGCCAGACTCCCGGGCACCAGTTCTGGCAGGAAGGCGACGACCTCTGCGGCGACCCTTCCCAGGAAGCACAGGGCCTGAACGGCGTCTATCTCTCCGACACTTCCACCTTAGAGGTGATCGGCAAGTACACGAGGAAGATAGCCACCTGCACCACCGTCTTCCCCATCATAGAGCACGACTGGATCTACGACGGCGACGTTGCAATGAACTTCAGCGTCAGCGGCCAGAGCCCCTGCGAGGTGAACATTTCGCTGGCCGTGGTTCCCGACACCACACTGATGTACAGCCAGGACACAATGGCAACTGCAAGCTCTCGGATCGTGATGAAGAAGCCCGGCAAGGCTGTGTCTCCCGTCACGATCAGCGGTCTTGAACCCGGCTTCTACCAGATACGCTACACGGTCGAGAAGACCAAGGGCGGCAAGGGCTGCGGCGGAGAGCTGCCGGTGCAGTCATTCAACGTAGGCGTGCAGCCTGAGGCGATCTCAAGCCCCCAGGACAAGCCTGCGGACTTCGACGAATTCTGGGAGAAGACCCTTGCAGAACTGGCCACCGTTCCCGTAGAACCGGTTCTGACCCTCCTTCCCGAGCATTCCAACGCCCAGAGGAACGTCTACCGCGTCGAGATGCGTTCGCTCGGCGGAGAACTGATGGGAGGATACCTCGCAGAGCCCGTAAAACCCGGCAGATACCGCACTTTCATCGACTACATGGGCTACGGGGCCGAACCGTACATATACGACCCTTCAAGCGCCCCGGACTGCATAGAGTTCCTCGTGAGCGTGCGCGACCAGGGCATATTCAAGCCCGGCAACGAAAGATGGATTGACAGAGGTCTGGATTCGAAGGATGATTTCTACTACAGAGGCGCCTACTGCGACGTGGTAAGGGCCATCGATTTCCTCTGCGAAAGGGAGAACGTCGACCAGGATCACCTGTTTGCACGCGGAGAGAGCCAGGGAGGAGCCTTCACATGGATCAGCGCTGCACTCGACCACAGAGTGAAGGCGATCGCGACGTCTGTACCCTTCCTGACCGATTACGAGGACTACTCGAAGATAGTCTGGTGGCCTATGTGGGAGATGTTCGACACCGCGGACGCCGAAGGTATCGATAGGTCCAGGATGTTCGATATGCTCAGATATTTCGATGTCAAGAACTTCACCGACCGCATAGAATGCCCCGTGCTGATGGCCTTCGGGATGCAGGATCCCACCTGCCCGCCTCACACCAACTTCGCAGGCTACAACCAGGTAAAGTCACCCAAGGAATACCTCTGCGTCCCGACCTGCGGCCACGGGATGTGGCAGGAGAAAGCCTGCTACGAGAAGAGGGACGAATTCTTCGGTAGATATTAAGCGATGCATTCCATTTCTATCAGCCAGTCCGGCCGGCATACAGGTGCCAGCAGGATCACATACGGCGTGTCAGGGAACTTCGCCCTGAACATGGGGGCTACCACAGAGTAGTCTTCTGCATTACGCAGATAGACGAGGATCTGCTTGACGTCAGACCATACATTTCCGGCCTCTTCAAGCAGTTTCTCAACGTTCTCCCACATACGCAATGTCTGCTTACGAATATCACCCACATGCAGCACTGCGCCTTTATTATCTATGCTGGCCGTGCCGGAAATCAGCGTCGAGGACGAACCGGAGCAGGAAAGCCTGACTCCCCTCTCGAAGGTCACGCCATATTCGTATGTCGGATTGAGGTGTGTGGGTGCGTACAGGTAGGTCTGGGAGAAGGGTCCGGAAACAGCGTAAGCGTCCATCTGGACAAGAGCTCCGGCTGCGCACGGACCACCCTGTATGCCAGTGCTGGCTATATAATGCGTCTTGGGAGCAAGGCCGATGGCGGCGAAGTTCTCACGGCGTGCCTTGACCACTCCCGAATAGTTATCGTCGATGTCTGAGACGTGGATCCATGTGCGTATGCAGTTGTCCTGCAGCGTCAGGCCCATTCCTGACAGCATATCCTCATAGTCATTGAATATCAATGCAGTCTGCGCCTCGGAACCGGCTCCGGGCGATGTGATGCCAGATACCCACAGATGTTTCACGTCGCCATCCTCAGCGATGGTCATATTGCCATTCCTTGTAATCTTGACGTCCTTTGCCAGCCACAGCCACACGGCAATGCGGCTGCCGTCAAGAGGCGGCTGGACTATGTGGCATACGGCTCCCTCCTCGCGGGGAAGCGATACGGCATCATCAGAATCAGTAAGGAAGTAGCGTTTGAAAACTGGTTCGTACCCATCCATTCCTTCAAGGAAGATGTTCTCCTCCTTGATGAGCGAGGCGACGGTATCAGAGGATATTATGTGGTGTAACTGTTTCACGACAACAAAGATAAGAGAAATAATCGAGAAAATAATAAATGACAAAATAGTACTATAATTTAATATTATTATGTACTTTTGTAAAAACCACAAACATGGCATCGACAATTTCTGAAATCTGCCCGCTGTCCGACAAGGACTGCTTTCTCATTGTTGAGAGACACAAGACACAGTTCACCTATCCCCTGCACAGGCATCGCGAATACGAGCTCAACTTCATACAGAACGGCGCCGGTGTCGAAAGGACTGTAGGCAACTCGAAATCAGTGATTTCCGATGCAGAGCTTGTCCTCGTCGGCGGCGAGGACCTGGAGCATGTGTGGACACAGGGGACCTGCAGGTCACGAGACATCCGCGAGATAACCATCCAGTTCTCTCCAGACCTGCTCAGCGACGAGCTTCTGTCAAAGAACCAGTTCAGTTCCATCAAGGCAATGCTTGAGAAGTCGCGGCGCGGAATTGCATTTCCTTTGCCGGCCATCATGTCGGTCTATTCCATGCTGGACGGCATTGCGACACAGAAAGACCCGTTCATACAGTTCCTGGGAATCCTGGACATTCTCTATACGCTGTCGAAGTTTGATGCAGACACTCTTGCGACATCACCGAAGGCGTGTGAGGAAGATGAATCGGGATCAGGAAGAATCAGGAAGGTCAACGACTTCATCTCCAACCACTACACGGAAGACATCACGCTCGAGGACCTCGCCGAGCATGTGGGGCTGACCCCCACCTCGCTGAGCCGCCTGTACAGGCAGAAGACCGGAGAGACCATCTCCAACCACGTCATAGACACAAGGCTCGGCCATGCGGTCAGGGACCTGGTCAACACCGACAGGAACATCGCCGACATCTGCTTCTCCTGCGGGTTCAACAATCTCTCGAACTTCAACCGAATATTCAAGAGCCGTCACGGCATGTCTCCGAAGGAGTTCAGGCAGGTCTACAGCAAGAGCAGTGCGATAATATAATCACACAAAAACTTGAAAAGATAGTATTTGTCCGTGCACGCGCAACGGGCTAACTTTGTATTTGTGTGAAATACGCATACAACTCAATAACACAAAATATACACTAACCCAAAAACATCAACCTTAAAACATCATTACATGAAAAGTAAAATTTTTGCTTCTCTGATGGTTCTCTGCCTGTGCTTCACGGCATTCGCGCAGACCAAGGTGTCGGGTGTCATAAATGACAACATCGGCCCCGCCATTGGAGTAAGTGTAATCGAGCAGGGTACCATGAACGGTACCGTTACCGACATGGATGGTAACTTTACGCTGACCGTACAGCCCGGCGCAAAGCTTGTCATCTCATCAATCGGTTTCAAGGAGCAGGTTATCGAAGTCGGCAACCAGACCCACTTCGACATCCTGATCGAGGAAGACACCGAACTTCTTGAAGAAGTTGTGGTTGTCGGCTATGGTGTTCAGAAGAAAAAGCTCGTCACCGGTTCAACCGTACAGGTGAAGGGTGACGAACTCGCAAAGCTGAACTCCACAAGTGCCCTCGGCGCTATGCAGAGCCAGACCCCCGGTATGCAGATCATTTCTTCATCAGGTCAGCCCGGTGAAGGATACAAGGTCACCATCCGTGGTATGGGTACCACAGGCAGCTATGCTCCCCTCTATGTCATCGACGGTGTTGCCGGTGGAGACATCAACTCCCTCAACCCCTCCGATATCGAAAGCATCGACGTACTCAAGGATGCAGCATCCTGCGCCATCTACGGTGCACGTGGTGCCAACGGTGTCGTACTCGTGACCACCAAGCAGGGCAAGGCCGGCACAATCAAAGTGAACTATGATGGATTCTACGGTATCCAGAACCTCGCCCGAATGCCCGAACTCCTGAACGCTCAGCAGTACATGGACATCCAGAACCAGGTCGAGTTCAACATGGGAAGGGATCAGATCGACTGGTCTACAGTGCTTAACCCCGACCTCTACAACAGCATCAAGGACGGCAGCTTCACAGGAACAAACTGGCTCGACGCAATCCGCAACATCGACGCTCCCACAACCAACCATGCTGTGAACATCGTCGGCGGTAACGACATGAGCAAGTTCTCTATGGGTGTATCCTACACCGGTCAGGAAGGTATCCTCGGCAAGCCCGTCGCTTCCAACTACAGCCGCGTGACCGTCCGCCTCAACAGCGACCACGTCATCTGGCGCAAGAACGGACTCGACATCATCAGCTTCGGCGAGAACGTGACATTCAACACCAACAAGAAGAGCGGTATCGGTATCGGCAACCATTACTGGAACGATGTCTACAGCATGCTTTCTGCAAGCCCTCTCGTACCGCTTTACTGCACTGATACCGCAAGCGGCTACACCGAGTATGACTGGCTGAGCAACAGCGGCATCTGGGACAAGGATCCTTATACCAGCAACCCCGTTGCCAACATGTACTACAGCTCACGCGGCAACAACGAGAATCACGGATACGGCCTCAACATGTCTGCCAACCTGCGCGTCCAGCCCATCAAGGGACTCGTCTGGAAGAGCCAGTTCAACTACGGCATGTCAGCCAACACCTACCGCCAGTACCAGATGGCCTACAAGCTCACCAACTATGCATTCTCTGACAGCGACAACGTTTCTCAGAGCGCAAGCGCAGGCTGGAACTGGTCATGGGAGAACACCATCAACTACAAGTTCAACGTCAAGGACCACAACTTCGACGCCCTCGTAGGTAACACTCTCCAGCACAGCGGCTTCGGCGAGAGCGTAGGTTCAGCCAACAACACCGGCCTCTGGCCCAACGACTGGACTCACGCTTACGTAAGCAACATGTCAGGAGATCCCGCCACTGCTGATGCTACAGGATCGACCTGGGGTGACAGCGGTCTCGTTTCATTCTTCGGACGTATCAACTACGACTACGCTGAGAAGTACATGCTCTCACTCATCCTCCGCCGAGACGGTTCATCCAACTTCATGACAGGACACCGCTGGGGTACATTCCCTTCAGTATCCGCAGGTTGGGTCATCACCAACGAGGACTGGTGGAAGGCAGACTTCATGAACTTCCTCAAGCTCCGCGCAAGCTGGGGACAGAACGGTAACTGCAACGTAAGCAACTTCCAGTATCTGTCAACAGTATCAGTCGGTGCTGCCGACGGTGGCTACTCATTCTACACAGGCCCCACCTCCACGACATCAGGAACCGGTGCATACGCCGACAAGCTCGCCAACCCCGACATCACCTGGGAGACCTCACAGCAGCTTGACCTCGGTTTCGACGCCCGCCTCTTCAAGAACCGCATGAACATTGCGTTCGACTGGTACCAGAAGGACACCAAGGACTGGCTCGTCAACGCCCCCGTACTCGGACACTACGGACTCAACGCTCCCTACATCAACGGTGGTGACGTCCGCAACACCGGTGTCGAGCTCGCAATCAACTGGAGCGACGCAATCGGAAAGGACTTCTCATACAGCATCGGTGTGAACGGTGCATACAACAGGAACGAGGTTACCCGCATCGCCAACGATGAGGGCATCATCCACGGCCAGAACAACGTAGTTCAGGGTATTGCAGAAATGTATCGCGCACAGGTAGGATATCCTATCGGATACTTCTGGACCTACAAGACTGACGGCGTATTCCAGAACCAGACAGAGATTGACCAGTGGGTATCCGCCGGTCATCCTACCATGAGAGGAACTGCTGTTCCCGGTGACCTCAAGTTCGTCGACATCAACGGAGACGGAAAGCTTGACGACGCCGACAAGACCATGACCGGCGACCCGAACCCCGACTTCACCGCAGGTGTCAACTTCAGCATCTACTTCAAGGGCTTCGACCTCGGATTCAGCGGATACGGACAGTTCGGCCAGCAGGCCTTCAGGGCATACCGCCGCTACTCAGACAGCCAGTGGAACAACTACACCACAGAGGTTTACAACTACTGGCACGGTGAGGGCACCTCAAACAAGTATCCTCGCCTCACCGCAGGTACCGACATCAACTTCATGAACAACTCCGACATCTTCATCGAGGATGCAGACTTCTTCAGAATCCAGACCGTGACCTTCGGCTACGACCTCGCAAGAGTTCTCAAGAAGCTTGACTGGATCGAGAAGGCACACATCTATGTCCAGGCTCAGAATCCCTTCGTATTCACAAAGTACAAGGGCCTCGATCCTGAAGTCGGTTCAGACGGTGGATTCGACAGCTGGGCAAAGGGTCTTGACCTCGGTTACTATCCTCAGGCCCGCACAATCCTCGCTGGTCTCAACCTGACCTTCGGCCCCAAGAGCGACGCTCCCGCAGCAGCCGGATACGCAGTTTCAGCTGCAAACGACATCCACAGGAAAGCTAAGGAAATCATCAAGGAAGTCGAAGTAATCAAGGAAGTTCCCGTCGAGAAGATCGTCGAGAAGATCGTCGAGGTTCCCGTCGAGAAGGTTGTCGAGAAGGTAGTCTACACTCCTGTTCGCGAGAACAAGTGCGTATACTTCACCATCGGCGAGTCAGACATCACCTCTACCGAGGCTCTCAAGGTCAAGAAGATCGCCAAGGAGCTTAACGACAATCCTGGCAAGACCGTCTACATCACCGGCTATGCCGACAAGGCTACCGGCAACGCCGAGATCAACCTCGAGCTCACCAAGAAGCGCGCAGCAGCCGTTGCTGAAATGCTTAAGGAAGCAGGCGTAAGCGCAGACCGCATCACAATCGACGCCAACGGTGCAGAGTATGACTCTTCACTCGATCCCGAGGACAACCGCGTGGCAGTTTGCATCGTTAAATAATAATGAAGGATATCAATATGAAAAAGATAATCAAACTCGCAGCCGTTCTGGCTCTCGCTTTCTCTTTCGCCTCTTGTGAGTCCTTCCTTGACACCACAAACTACTGGTCAAAAGACAGCAGCAACTTCCCCGTAAACGAGACAGACGCTGACCAGATGATTGCCGGTATTTACAACAACATGAATATCGTCATCGGCAACAGCCCTCTCTTCGCACATCACATGTGGTCAGAAGCCGCATCCGACGACTGCCTCGGCGGTGGTGGCGCCAACGACCAGGCAGCTCAGGCTGAAGACCTTATGCTGAACTTCGGTTCAAGTATGTACGACGGCTTCTACACAGCCCGCTACAAAGGTATCGCACGTGCAAATGCCGCCATCGAAGCTCTGGCCAACCTCAGCGCAACCATGAACGCCGAGAAGGTCAACCAGTACATGGGCGAGGCTTTCTTCCTCCGCGCATGGTACTACTACGAGCTCGCCTCAATGTTCGGCAACATCCCCTGCCCCGTCACCACGACTGCAGACCCTACACTCCCTCAGATCAGCGGTGAAGCCCTCTGGGGACAGATCGTCGAGGACTGCAAGATCGCTGCCGACATCATGCCCGCAAAGAAGGGCACCGGCGACGGTCACGTTGACAAGTACGCAGCAGAGGCTCTCCTTGGCCGCGCATTCCTCTTCGCAAGCGGATTCTATGGCCTGAGCGCCATCACACTTCCTGCATACGAGAACGAGACCATCGGCGTAAGCATCGCTGAAGGCACCACTATCAGCAAGGAAGAGGTCGGCAAGTACATCACCGACTGCGTCAACAATTCCGGCTATACCCTCGTTGACGATCCTCACGAGCTTTGGGCATATACGAACAAGTGCTCAGTAGAGGACGAGAAGTCTCCCTGGAAGGGCATGGGTTACGAGTGGGCAGAGAACGACGGCGCCGTCAATCCTGAGGCAATGTTCGTCATCAAGTTCAACACCCAGCCTTCATGGAGCACCACCATCGGTTACTCAAACCAGACAGCCCTCTACTGGGGCGTACGTGGCCAGAGCCTCGACAACGGCGAGTGCTTCCCCTTCGGTACCGGCTGGGGCATGTGCCCTGTCAATCCTTCTCTCGTAGATGACTGGAAGGCTACAGAGCCTGGCGACAAGCGTTTCGACGCTTCCATCATCTCAGTCGAGAAATGGCCTTCTTACAAGTTCGGTGGCGACTCCAACATCCAGGAGTCTGGTTACTATCAGACCAAGATCATGCCCGTGCTCGCATGGAGCGAGGAGAACGGCAAGTACATGAAGTCATTCACGAACGTCATGTTCCCCGGCCTCACCTGGTCTTCAGGCAACGAGGACAACTTCCAGCTCAACAGCGTCAACGACATGATTCTCATCCGCTTTGCTGAGGTTCTCCTCATGGATGCAGAGATCAACGGCAACCAGGCTTCATTCGACAAGGTCCGCGCACGCGCAGGCCTCGGTTCGAAGACCGCCAACGAGGCTAACATCCGCAACGAGCGCCGTTGGGAGTTCGCTTTCGAAGGCGTACGCTTCAACGACCTCCGCCGCTACGGTGAAGACTATGCAGTGGCTGCACTCGAGAAGCAGGAAGGTGTCGAAGTCTACAACTCAGGCGTCAAAGGCACCAACACTGCCGCCAAGTACAATGGTGGCTATGGCAACCGTTACAAGGCAACCAAGGGATTCGTAAAGATTCCTGAGGCCCAGATCGCCCTGTCTGCCGGAGCCGGTGCAGAGTACCAGTTCACCCAGAACGAAGGCTGGGGTACAGACACAGACTTCCCCGGATGGTAGCAGTTGGACATCATAAACACTTAGAGTATTATGAAGAAATTAATATACATAGCAATGGCAGCCGCAGCAATGCTGCTCGCTTCCTGTGAGCCTCAGATCATCGAAGGAGGATCTGCAGCCGCTCCTATTGCCGCCAGTGACTTCACGTTCATTGTTGACGGACAGTATGCTGATGCCGGATGCGTTACCGCTCAGACTGACGGTAACTTCGTCAAGTACCACACCGAGCCTGCCACTACAGTTCAGGTATTCAGTGTGAAGGCTGACGGAAGCCGCACTCTTCTCGGAACCGGTGCTTCCGGTGTCATCAACGTGAAACCCAAACGAGGCAGCGATCCTAACCAGACACTCATTCTTCAGGCCATCAACCAGGATGCAAGTCTGGTTGAGAATACTGCAATGGTAACCGTATTCGTTCCCGGCGAGCTCGATCCCGAGCTTAAGCTTCTCCTTGGCGACGGCGTGAAGTCATGGACATGGGACAACGGCCTCGTCGGCGAGGCCCAGGCATTCTGGGGTAACGCCGGCAACTCAGGCGCAGGCGCAAACTTCTCAGGTCCCGGCATCGTTGACGGAAAGTGGTGGGGTGTTACCAGCACTGAAGAATTCGAAGGCCAGTCCGCACATTCAGCAGGCAACGTGGTTCTTGACATGAACGTCAATGCATACATGACTCTCGACGAGGATGGTGGCATCACATCATACGGTGCAGACGGCACCAAGATCAACAAGGCAACCTTCGAAGTCAAGAATTACAATGCATCACGCAACGACGGTTGGGCACTTGGCCAGCTCGTCACTTCCGGCCCTGCAGTGCTCTTCCCTTACTCGATCAACATGAACGGTGCCAACTGCAACACATTCGACATCATGTATCTCGACGAGAACTACATGACCCTCGTCGACCAGAAGAATGCAGTAGGCAGCTGGGCAGAGATCACCTTCTGGCTGTTCAAGAACAAGGATGGCATCAGCGACATCCTCACTGGAGGCAGCGAGCGTGCATGGACATGGGATTGTGGCACCGGCGCAGACGGTAACCCTATTGCATTCTGGGGCAATGCCGGAAGCACAGGCGGAGGCGCAAACTTCACCGCATCCAATGTTGACGGAAAATGGTGGGGCGTTACCAGCACCGAGGAATTCGAAGGCCAGAGCGCACATTCAGGCGGCTCTGTCGTTCCCGACATGAACCAGGACGCCTACATGGTATTCACCGCCGACGGCAAGATCACCTCTTACGGTGCAGACGGGACACAGATCGCTACTGCGAACTACGAGGTTACCGATTGGGATGGCACCCGCGCAAGCGGATGGCAGCTCGGCTATCTTGAGACCAGCGCTCCCGCAGTGCTCTTCCCTTACAGCATCAATATGGAAGGAGCTACAGTCAAGAAGTTCAGCATCATGTATGCCGACGCCGACTACCTCACCCTTGTTGACGACAAGAATGCTCCCGGAAGCTGGGGTGAGATCACATTCTGGAAATTCAGGGCTAAATAATCCTGAAACCTAAACTGTCGAAGGCCGCGGAACAATTCCGCGGCCTTTTATTTTGACAAAAATAATGCTATTTTTGTAATGATATGAAGTTCACGAAAATAGCGCTCTCTCTGCTGTTCGGAACAGGCGTTTTCCTGTTCTGGTTCCTCGTGCATCCGCTGACTCTGGGCTTCCAGGAACAGAACCAGCTGTTCCTTTTCACCTGGGACTATCTGCTGGACCATCTCTCACGTGCCGGCGGACTTGCCGACTACATCGCGGAGTTCATCACCCAGTTCAACTGCATCCCCTGGCTCGGGGCCGCCCTGCTGGCTGCCCTGCTGGTGGCTCTTCAATACCGCGTATGGATGGCCGGCAAGCAGAATGACGGCTGGTATCCGCTGAGTTTCATCCCCTCCATCCTCATGCTTATCGGCATGGGCGACATCTATGTGATGCCCTCGCATGCCGTGGCCATCTGCATGGCTCTGGGATGCTTCTGGCTGTACCGCAAGACAAAGAATTACGGTCTGTTCGAGCTGATTGCCATCCCTGCATTGTACTGGCTCGCGGGGCCTGCGATGTGGATCTTCGCAGTCCTTTCCGTGATCATGAAGATTGCCGAGCACGGCTTTGACGGCAGGAGCTTCGCCTTCGGGCTTGCAGGTCTTGTATATCCCGCCCTGCTGGTCATCCTTGCGCACTATACGCTGCTTAACCAGTATCCGATGAAGGCTGCCATTTTCGGCATAGGCTATTACAGGATGCCGCTCGTGGTGCCGGCCATCCAGCTTGTCACAGCGGGCAGCGCGGTGCTGATCCCCCTTCTGCTGGAAGCGCTGCCTGAATTCAGGAAGCCCGTGGTGCCTGCAATCGTCCTCACCCTGCTGCTGGCATATCCAACATATCTGGGATTGTCACGCTCATACGACGAAGGCACCCAGCAGGCCATCGCACTCGACCAGCTGGTCCGTCAGGAAAGGTGGGAGGATGCCGTAACTGCCGCAAAGAAATATATGCCGCAGTCCCCTGAATGTTATGTAAACCTCAACCTGGCCCTCTGCATGAGCGGTCATTCCGTTGATGACATAACCGGATTCCGCCAGTGCGGAACCGAGGGCCTGATCATGCCCCGCGTGCGGGACTTCATCTCAAACGTGGGCAGCTACGAGGTTTTCTGGCGCCTCGGCATGGTCAATTCCAGCCTCAGATACGCCTTCGACTCCCAGGAATCTGAGATGAACAACCAGAAAAGCGGCCGCCATATAAGCCACATTGCGGAATGCCATATCGTGAACGGTAACTGGCAACTCGCCGAGAAATACCTCGACATACTGAGTCACAGCCTGTTCTACAGGAAATGGGCGTTGGAGAGAAAGGCAATGATAGAGGGAAAGGCCGAGCCTGACCCGCTTTACCTATATCTGCAGACCGTCAGATTCAAGGAAGACTTCCTGTTCCATTATCCTGAAATGGGCCGGACTCTTGCAAAGCTCTATCAGGAGAACAACACGAACGCAATGTCCGCGTGGTACTTCAGTGCATGGATGACGCTCATGGAAAAGGAGGCACAGAAATGAAAAAGAGCATACTGATACTTCTTTCGGTCTTGGGACTGATATCCTGCAGCAGGACAACGAGCCTTGACCCGCGCCTCCCCGAGATCTGGCCGGATTATACAGGTGTCACCGTTCCGGTGGGGACAGCCCCCCTCAACTTCGAGCTCGGCACTCAGTACAGCAAGGTCTTTGTCAGAGTCCAGGGCGCCGACGGCAGCATACTCAAGGCCCGCGGAAAGACAGCCAGATTCAGCGTTAACGGCTGGCACAAACTTACAGAGGCGAATGCCGGGGATTCACTCCGCGTCACTGTGCTCGGTCTGAAGGATGGGGCATGGACACAGTGGAAGGACTTTCCCATCTACGTCAGCGCCGACACTCTCGAAGCATGGGGCGTGGTATACAGGAAGATTGCACCTGGATACGAGACCTACAGCAAGATAGGCAACTATCAGAGGAACATCCGCAATTTCAAGGAGACGCCCATCATCGAAAGCACCCTCACCCCAGGGCAGTGCGTCAACTGCCATACGGCTAATGCCACGAACCCCGACCAGTACACCTTCCACCTCCGCGGAAAGCACGGCGGCACATACTTCCAGGTGAACGGCGAGGGCAAGTGGCTCACCACCAAGACGGCCAACACCATCAGCAACGCAGTCTATCCTTACTGGCATCCGGGCGGAGACTATTGCGCCTGCTCCAACAATTTCATACATCAGAGCTTCTGGACCGGCAGCGGACGGCTCATTGAAGTGTGGGACGATGCATCCGACATATCGGTCATCGACGTACGCACCGACGAAGTGATCACCTCCCCCCTTGTGCACACCGACTGGTACGAGACCTACCCCGCATTCTCACCCGACGGGCGCACCCTATACTATTGTACAGCATTCCCCGAGGAAGTTCCGGCAAATGCTGAGAAAGTACGATACAGCCTCTGCAGCATAGACTTCGACCCCGAGACCGGCAGCTTCGGAAGCAAGGTGGACACCCTGATAAACTGCGCAAGGAAGGGCCGCAGCATCACCTTCCCACGCCCGTCGTACGACGGCAGGTTCATCCTGTACAGCGAGGCCGACTTCGGCTGCTTCCCCATCAACCACAAGGAGGCCGACCTGTACCTGCTTGACCTGAGCAGCGGGAAACGGCACGCGCTGGCCGGGGCCAACTCGGAATATGCCGAAAGCTTCCATAACTGGAGCGCCGATTCACACTGGATACTGTTCAGCTCCCGCAGGGCTGACGGGCTGTACAGCCTGCTCTATATCTGCCACATAGATGAAGACGGGAACGCATCCAAGCCGTTCCTGCTTCCTCAGAAGAATCCTGGAAGATACTACGTGAATTCACTGTATTCATTCAACTGCCCCGACTTCACCAGCAGCAAGGTGAAGTTCAGGAAGGGCAGCACCTGGAAGCAGGTGACCGATCCGGACAGACTTACAGCAAAAGACAGAATAACAACTGACGATGAAGAAATCATTTCTGATCCTGAGCCTGCTGACAGCAGCGCTCCTATGTTCATGCAATAAAAGCGGATACCATATCATGGGGACCGTGACCGACCCATCACTTGAAGGGGCGATAGTATTCCTCGTGCCAGTGACCGAACTGGTCCATCTGCCCGAGAAGGACAATCTGGATTCGACATTCATAAAGAACGGTCGTTTCGAATTCAAGGGAACCAAGGAACGTCTGGTGGCCGTACGCATCGAGAAGTTCAAGCGCATGAACGTGCAGAATCTGCTCTTGGTCACAGAACCGGGAGAGATCAGCGTGGTCCTGGGGCCGCGCAGCTACAGTGCGGGCACGCCGCAGAACGATTCCCTGCAGGTATGGAAGGACCTTACAGAGAACAGATTCACGCTCGACCTGACGCTCCAGACCTATATGGACCGCACCCGCAGCATGGCACACGCCTTAGGCGAGGAATCCACGCTGGGGTCTTTCCTGCTGGGACTTTATCCTGAGAAGAAATAGGAGCTACCTGCTCCAACGGAAACCGAATGGAACGCGCTCGGGGGATGCGATTATCTTCCGGGCGCGTACTTTGTCGAGCTGCACAGGGCCCGTAGTGAACTCCGTCACGTTGTATGAAAGGAACCTGTCGCGGTAGAAGGTGCGAGGGTTCTTCTGAGGAAGCATGAAGGGCTTCGTGAACTCGCCGGTCTCGGAATCGAAGTGGCTGATGTAGATTCGGGTGAAGAGGCCGTCGTCCCTGCGCGAAGCAAGCTGGAACCATTTTCCGTTCGAACTGAAGTTGTGATAGCTCTCGGTATCGGGGCTGTTCAGCACGTCAAGAGGACGGCGCTCGCCTGTCTGAAGGTCGAGCATCCAAAGGTCGGCCTCGTGGTGCCAGATGCTGAAGTTGCCGTAGGCCGACTGGGTGTACACGACATACTTCCCGTCGTATGAAGGCTTGGGGAAGCATACGCTCAGGCTGTCGTTCTCGGCATCGATGAGCACCTCCACATCCTGACCGATGGTGCCTGTGGCAGGATCGAAGCCGACCTTGCAGAAGCTGTAACGTATGTCGGTGATGTTCTCGGGAATGCTCTTGGGAACGGCCCTGCAGAAATACAGGGTCCTGCCGTCAGGAGAGAAGCTGGGGAAGGTCTCCCAATAGTCCTTTTCCTTGATCTGGGGTGCGGTGATGAGGGTATTGTTCCTTATGTCGTATACCTGCAGGTCAGAGTCGAGGTCGAAAACCTCGATGAGCTTGTCCTGCTGAACATGGAAGCCCTGGCGGGTGTTGTTAGTCGAGTATGCGATGTACTCGCCCTCGGGGTGCCAGTAAGGATAGACGCAGAATCCCAAGGTGCTGTCGGTCTTTGTGTTGTATGCGTCAAGCTTCCCCTGCAGCTGGAGCAGCGTGGCGCCGTGGTCTCCACGGATATGCAGGCTGTACTGCGAGGGTTCGCCCCTGTTCGTGGCATGGCAGTTCACGCAGCCGGAAAACTCGGTGTTCTCGATGAGAGCCTTCTCCTTGAAGGATCCAAGTTCACGCTCGTAGATGCCCATCTTGCTGTACACTTCGTATCCGGGCTCGAGGAGCCTGTAGGTCAGGCCGTAGTCGATGTCGTCCTCGCTTACGGAGATGGTCCAGGGTTCATCAAGGACTGTGCTGCTGACTGTTATCTGAGAGCCGCGCGCGGCCTGGAGCATGCTCTTCCACTTCTTCTCGGGAATGCGGACTTCGACGCCCTTGACGGTAAAGCTCTGATAGCCAAAGCTGAAAGTGGTGACTGCCTTTGACGTGCCGGGGGCGGTATAGCAGAAATTGAGCGGCGCAATGCCTGCAGGAACCGTCACGCCCATGTAGTCGGGGTAGATGGGGCCGGCATTTGCGGGGAACTCCCCTGCCACAATCGCCTTCTGAGAGCATGAGACTGCGAGGACGGCAATCGCGATGATGCCGGATATGTTTGATAATCTTGACATTACTTGTATCTGTAGAAATAATAGAACCAATATGTGTCGCCGAATTTCTTCTGCATCTCCTCTTCGGAACTGCCGGCCTGATATGCTTCGATGAAACTGCCGAGCCTGCTGACATTCGGGCCCTGAAGGTCAAGGGGCATGCCATCGACGCCGTCGTGGGTCGATGCCCAGAGCAGAAGCAGAGCCTCCTGATAGCTCTTGTTCATCATCGTACCCCTGACAAGGGAGAAGCACTGTTCGAAGCGGTCCAGGTCCTTCTTGAGCAGGCACCAGGACATGAGATACTGCACGGCAACTGAGTTGGAGTGATTCTCCAGCATCAGCAGGCCTATCATGGAGTCCATCTCTGTCTCGCTGAAAAGGAAGTCATGATCCCTGAGACGGAGCTCGGAGATGTGCTTCAGTTCAGGATTGTCAAGAGCCTTGCCTGACTCGATGGCCTGACGCATGTCCTGCGCCCAGCGGCGGTAGAACAGCGTGTTGTCCAAGGCATCGAGGTACTTTCGGGCAACGTCGAGGTCGCCGTTGATGATGTTAGTCTGGGCGAGCCTTCTGTAGCAGCGGGCGCTCTTCTGCTGGTCAGGTATGGCCTCCTGGGCCTCGAAGGTGTAGCGCTGGGCGGTGTTGACCATTCCGAGGTTCCAATATGCCTCAGCCGTCGGCAGAGGGGAGGTGAAATCGCGCACGAACCCGGGTAGGAGCCCGTCCGGTCCGTTCTGGAAGAACTCGAACTGGTGTTCGCCCAGCTGCGAGTTCATGGCGAGCGCCAGATTCAGACTGCTCACTGTCATGGGGCTGCCAGGCTGCCTGTGGGCAGCGGCATCGATGGTCCTGTTCCACAGATGGTAGCGCACCAGGAAGTCGTATTTCATGCTCTCCTCCTTGCGGAAATCGCAGCCGGCCTTCACCACTGACGGAATGGCGGCGGCAAAGACCATTGCAACGCCCCAGCCCAGCCAGTTGGAAGTCGAAGTGCGGACGCCGCTCCAGTCAAGGGAGGAAAGCCAGCAGAGCACAGCGGCAACGGCGGATGCGATGAGAGGCATCCACGCCACCACGAAGGGAAATCTGAAATAGTGCACGCCCGTACTGAGCTGCAGAAGGGTCCTATGGAATATGAACTGTCCGGCAAATGGGCATGCAGCAATCAGCAGAATCGAGCAGGCCAGGACGCCGGGGCGGAACCCGTCGGCACATATCGCGAGAGCATACACGAGCGCTGCCGGGCCGCACAGCATGTAGAGCACGGGGACGGCCAGAAGCCGCAGCACAGGGTTCAGCTTGAAGGAGAACGATGCATGAAGTGCTGAAAGTGAAAGAATTACAGCCACAACAGCACCGATCAGCGAGCTCTCGTTGCAGCAGAATATCCACAGAAGGATGGCCGGAATGAACGATAGAGCATAGAGCAGAAGATTCCTGGCCCTGAATGTCAGGAAGCACAGGACCTGCACCCCTGCAAGGAGCAAGGCGTATATGAGAGCGCCGGCCGGGGCCTGGATGAAGAACTGCACGAGGAAGCGACCGCACCAATCGGCAAAGCCGCCGGGAACGGAACATACGGAAGCGAAATACCCTGCAGTCCATTCGAAAAGCTGGTACTGTTCCTGATATGCAACATGATACCTGTACTGGAAGCAATAGAAGCAGAATACGGCCACCGCGAACAGTGCCGAAAACGCCATACAGGAATATCGCTGAAATTTGTTCATCTATTATTGATTGACTGCGTAAAGTTATCAAAAAAATCGGTATATTTACATAGAATATGTAAAATGGGACGTAGAACGCACAGGATCATACTCACCGTTCTGGCCGCAGCGGCATTGCTGTGTGCCGCCGGCTGTGCGTGCTTCGGCATACGTTTCAGGCACTACATCTCCTACTGCAGAAGCGTGGATGTTCCCCTCTCCCAGGCCGCGGAATCCTTCGGAAAGCCCAATTCCGACAACGAATGGGCCATGGCCACCGTCCTTGCCGCCGACAAGGGCAACTGGCTGAAAGTCAAGGAGCTGACTGCAGATGACAGGCACAGCACCTTCTGCTCATACTACCACAACCTCGCAAACGCGAAGCTCGGTTCGCTCAGTGACGGACTGCTCGGTTATTATCAGCCTTTCGAGCGTGGTCTCTTCCTTCCAGTCCAGGATGACCAGACTCCGTTCGTGATAGGCTGCGCTTCAGAGGTCTGGTGGCAGCTTGGAGCCATGACTCAGGCTGAGCATGCGGCAATACTCGGCATGACATTCTCACCCAACCATAAGGGCGAGAGATACATGCGCAGGCTTGCCGAGATCAACCTCGTCAACGGCGACGAAGCCGCTGCCGCAAAATATCTGGCCGCGATGCGCAGGCCGCTGGATGACGGATGGAAGGAGAAGATCCCCCTCAAGCCGGCCTGCGACACCCTGGTGCTCGCAAGCGACTACCGAGGCGTGCTCCTGAACCTTCTCGAGGGCAATCCCTCCAACACCATGGCCTACGAGTATCTGCTCTGTCTGGACCTGCTGACCAAGGACATCGTCCATTTCATGGAAGACTACGACCCCGAAGGCATACGGTCCAAAGTCTATGACGAGGTGGCTCTGGTGGGGCTCGCCATGCAGGGGCGCCTTTCAGATGAGACTGCGGACCAGTACGGGATAAGCTCGGACATGGCTCAGGAATTCTTCGAATACACCGACCTTTACCAGCGTGGCGGCGGCCAGATGGCCCCGCTGCAGGACAGGTTCGGAAAGACATACTGGTTCTTCTATCATTTTGCCAAGAGGAATGGATAGGCTGAAGCTGCTCATACTGCTGCTGGCACTTGCCACAGGCTGCTCCCCCAAGGGTGGCCAGGTCGGCATATATCCTGATTACAAGGACGTTACCGTGCCCTGCAACATCGCACCGCTGAACTTCTTCTACAGCGGGAGCTGCGGCATTCCTACCACTGTCTTCAAGGCACCCGGAATCTCTTTCCGTACGCGCGGGCGCAACGTATGCATCCCTGAGCGCAGGTGGGCGCAGCTGCTCGAGGCCGCAGCCGGATCCTCAATCGAGGTCAGCAGCAGCGTGCTCGGCAGCTGGGAAATCCAAGTCAGCCCCGACCCCATAGACGAATATCTGACCTACCGCCTGATCGAGCCCGGATACGAGGTCTGGGACAAGGTGGAGATCGAGCAGCGCCGCATGAGCGACTTCAGCACCACGACCCTGGCAAGCTGGAAGAACACCGGCAACAGCTGCATGAACTGCCACATCCACAAGGGAAACAGCAGCATGTTCTACATCCGCGGGCCCAAGGGCGGCGCAATCCTGAACAGAGACGGTGAGATACGCAAGCTGGCGCTCAAGGACAGCACAATGGTATCGTCCACAGTATACGGAGACCTTCACCCTTCAGGCCGCTGGGGCGTGTTCTCGACCAACGTCATAATGCCGTCGTTCCATACCCTGGGGAGCCTCAGGTTCGAGGTATATGACAAGTGCTCCGACCTGTGCGTGGCCGATTTCGACTCCAACGAGATGCTCACCCAGCCGGAGTTCGCAAAGGCCGGCAAGTTCGAAACCTTCCCCTGCTTCAATGCAGACGGAACGGAGGTCTATTACTGCTGCGCTGACACCGTAAGCCTGCCTGAAAAGATACACGAGCTGCACTACTCGCTGTGGCGGGCGCCGTTCGATGCCGAGTCCGGCACGCTCGGAGAGGCCGTGAAAGTCGACGGTCCCACCGGGTCGGTATGCCACCCGAAATGCTCGCCCGACGGCAGGTGGGTACTCTACACGGTGGCCGACTATGGCACCTTCCCCCTCTGGCACAGAGAGTGCTCGCTGGAGATGATGGACCTCGTCACTGGAGAGAAGGCGGACCTTTCCGCCGCAAGTTCCGACAGGTCCGACAGCTATCACAGCTGGTCGTCAAACTCCAGATGGATAGTCTTCGCCAGCAAGCGTGGCGACGGCCAGTACGGCAGGCCGTACATAACCCACATAGGCGAGGACGGAACGGCCTCCAAGGCCTTCGTGCTCCCGCAGAAGGACCCGCATCACTACCTGGAGTATTTCAGGTCATACAACATCCCCGACCTCGGAACGGAACCTGCCCCGTACGACTGGGAGAAGACAGGACAGATCTGGCAGAACACTGAAACTGAACAATTCAATTAGACTAAAACATATTCCTATGACTTACGAGCAACGACTTTCATGGCTGAAAAGTCAGTTCAAGGACCTGATTACAAGGCCCAACTCCGCAATCGAAGGCAACGGAATCTTCGAGAGATACACAAACCCTGTGCTCACTGGAGCACACGCACCGCTGGAATGGCGCTATGATCTCGACCCCGCAAGGAACCCGTTCCTTATGGAACGCTTCGGAGTCCATGCCGCATTCAACAGCGGAGCCATCAAATGGAACGGCAGATACGTCCTGGTAGTCAGGGTGGAAGGAGCCGACCGCAAGTCCTTCTTCGCAGTTGCCGAGAGCCCCAACGGCATCGACAACTTCCGTTTCTGGCCAAGGCCGGTGACCATGCCGGAATGGGGAGAGCCCGCTACCAACATTTATGACATGCGCCTTACCCGCCATGAGGACGGCTGGATCTACGGCCTGTTCTGCGTGGAGCGCAAGGACCATGACAACGAGGCTGACCTCTCCGCCGCCACCGCCGCTTGCGGTATCGCCAGGACGAAGGACCTCGTGAACTGGGAAAGACTCCCCGACCTGAAGTCGGCCTCACAGCAGCGCAACGTCTGCCTGCACCCCGAGTTCGTGGATGGCAGATATGCCCTCTACACCCGCCCGCAGGACGGATTCATCGACGCCGGAAGCGGCGGAGGAATAGGCTGGGCACTGATAGATGACATCACGAATGCCGAGGTCAAGGAAGAGAAGATCATCAATCTGCGCCACTACCATACCATCAAGGAAACCAAGAACGGAGAAGGCCCGCACCCTATCAGGACCCCTCAGGGCTGGCTCCATCTGGCCCACGGCGTGCGCGGCTGCGCCAGCGGCCTCCGATATGTGCTGTACATGTACATGACGGCCCTGGATGACCCCACAAAGGTTATTGCCGAGCCTGCAGGGTTCTTCATGGCGCCCGAGGACGGCGAGTACATAGGCGACGTGATGAACGTGCTCTTCTCTAACGGCTGGATAGCCGACGAGGATGGCAAGGTCTTCATCTACTACGCATCCTCCGACACGCGCATGCACGTTGCGACCAGCAGCGTGGAAAGGCTTGTGGACTACTGCCTGAACACCGAGCCCGACGAGATGCGCACGGGGCTTACGGTCGAGAGGCTGAACAGGCTGATAGACAGGAATATGAACAAATAACATAAAAAAGTTGGCTATGAAGAAGTTATTTTTCGCATTGACAGTCCTCTGCACAGTCCTTGCAGGCTGTACTGCACAAGGCAGCCTCGAACAGAGGCTTGCAGACGCGGTGGCTTCCGGCAAATACATGTTCGGGCATCAGGATGACCTGATGTACGGCCATAGCTGGAACGGCAACACCGAAGTCGATCACAATTTCACGAAATCAGACGTGTTCGAGACCTTGGGCGAATACCCCGCAATCCTTGGTCTGGACCTTGGTGGCATAGAGCTGGGCAGTCCCTGCAACCTTGACGGCAACGACT
Source organism: Bacteroidales bacterium (assembly GCA_024401745.1). Lineage (GTDB taxonomy): Bacteria > Bacteroidota > Bacteroidia > Bacteroidales > UBA932 > Cryptobacteroides. Next base: position 30,209 of record JAKSKK010000011.1, on the reverse strand, counting down.
TCGCCCTCATGCGCGAGGCAGCCCAGAAGCATTACAAGCGCGGCGGAATAGTGACCCTCAGCTGGCATGCACGCAACCCTCTTACCGGAGGCGACGCATGGGACGTAAGTTCCGACGAAGTCGTTGAATCCATACTCCCCGGAGGAGAGGTCAACGAGAAGTTCACCCAGTGGCTCGACGCTGTGGCCAATTACATCGCATCGCTGGAAATCCCCGTGATCTTCAGGCCCTGGCACGAGCACACAGGCAGCTGGTTCTGGTGGGGAACGGGGCTCTGCACCCCCGACCAGTACAACGAACTGTGGGCAATGACGTACGACTATCTGACTGAAGAAAAGGGACTTACCGACATAGTATGGGCAATTTCCCCCGGCGCTTCTTTCAGCGAGTTCGAAGCTTGGGAGGACAGGTATCCCGGTGACTCATACGTCGACATCATAGGCCTTGACTGCTACTCTCCCAATGTCCCTGCCGACAGCCTGTGGGTTCCGGCAAACGAGGCGTTCATCACTGAGATGCACTACTGCCTGGGCGCCATTGAAAGGATGGGCAGAGAGCACGGCAAGATGATTGCCGTCACCGAGACCGGCCTTGAGACCCTGGGCTACCCCAACTGGTGGACCGAAGTGCTCCAGCCGGCCATCGACGGCTTCCCCATCGCATACGTGCTTGTCTGGCGCAATGCCAACGAGGCCGACAAGCCCAACCATTACTACGTTCCCGTCTCTGACGGCCCCGCTGCCGATGACTTCAGGAAGTTCGCCGAGTCAGAGCAGACCATGTTCCTTTCACGCAACAAACTCAATTAAAGATACTTATGGCATCCACTAAATGCTCCCTCTGGGAAAAGATCTCGTATGCTCTCGGTGACGCCGCTGCAGGCGGAATCACCTGGAAGATAATGTCGATAGCATTCCCGCTGTACTTCACCAACGTATTCGGACTCACATTCGCCGACGCGGCCCTGCTGATGCTTGTGGCCAGGCTCTTCGACGTGGTCACAGACCCTCTAATGGGCAGCCTTGCCGACAGGACCCAGTCACGCTGGGGCACTTATCGTCCCTGGCTCATATTCGGAGCTGTTCCCCTTGGCCTCGTGTTCGCCCTGCTTCTCTACACACCCGATTTAGGTCCTACTGGGAAGCGCATCTACGCATATACCCTCTACCTGCTCATGATGGCAGTGTACACCGCAGTGAACGTGCCTTACGGCTCACTGCTGGGCGTGATGACCGATGACGACAACGAGAAGAACCAGTTCTCCTCATTCCGCATGGTAGGTGCATACGCGATGGGATTCATCACTCTGCTGTCATTCCCCTACCTTCAGAAGCTCGTGGGCGGTACCGAGGCTCACCAGTATGCAGTGCTCGGCGCCGGATTCGGTATCCTCGCAGCAGTGCTCACACTGATATGCGGCCTTTGTACCAAGGAGCGTCTCAAGCCCATCCGTGCCGAGAAATACTCATTCCGCCAGTTTGCCGACCTCTTCAGGAATAAGCCCTGGGTAATGCTCACAATCATAGGAATCGCAACCAACTTCTTCAACGGATTCCGCTATGCAGTAGCAGGTTACATGATTTCGTACTGCCTCGGAGGCGACGTGACTGTCGGTGCCCTCATCATCAATTTCACAGTGCTCATGGCATTCGGCGAGGTGACCTGCATGATAGTCGGAGGCGTTGCTCCCAAGGTTGCCCAGTGGGCAGGTTCGAAGCGCATGGCATTCATCATTGCATCAGCAATCTGCTTCGTGACCTCAGTGGCATTCTTCTTCATCCCCATGGACCCGAAGTTCATCTGGCTGATGGTTGCGATGGTGATCCTCACTTCAGTAGGTATCGGTATCTACTCTCCCCTCCTGTGGTCGATGTACGCTGACGTGGCAGACTACGCCACCGAGAAGTTCGGCACATCCTCAACCGGTCTCATCTTCTCTTCAGGCACCATGGCTCAGAAGCTCGGCAGCGCCGTTTCCGGCTCTCTCATCGCCCTGATTCTCGGCCTTGCAGGCGCAAGGATCATCCCTGACGAATTCGGCAACAACATCATCGACCCCGCCTCAGTCACCGAGTCAGTCAAGACCATGGTATGGGCCCTGTTCTCACTCATTCCCGCAGCCATCGCCCTCATAATGGGCTGGCTGGCATACAAGTTCCCCATCAAGAAATAAAGCCATGAAGATACACGCACTTGCTATCGCCACAGCGCTGGCACTCTGCAGCTGTGCACAGGAGGAAACCACCGTACAGCCCCTGAAGGTGAACGGCACCCAGCTCTGCTATGCCGACGGCACTCCCGCAGTGTTCCGCGGAGTGAGCTTCGGCTGGCATAACCTATGGCCCCGCTTCTACAATGCAGGCGCGGTCAAGACTCTCAAGGAAGACTGGCATGCGCCTATCCTCCGCGCAGCCATCGGTGCTGATTCGCACGCAAATGCCGACAACCCCGGCTGCCACGACGGATACATGGGCGAGACCGATTTCGCCATGGAGCATCTCTATGCCGTGATCGACGGCGCCATAGAGAACGGCTGCTACGTGATCGTGGACTGGCATTCCCACGTACTGCATCAGGAAGAGGCCAAGGCATTCTTCAGCCAGGTGGCCACAAAGTACAAGGGCGTGCCTAACGTGATATACGAGCTCTTCAACGAACCCGTATGCCAGTCGTTCGAGGACAGCCGCAGCTATGACGACCTCGGCAATCCCGAAGCAATGGCCGCCTACTGGGCTAAGCTGAAGGCCTACGCTGAAGATGTGATCTCGGTGATAACATCGATCGACGACAGCGAGCCCCTCATCCTCATGGGGTGCCCCAGCTGGGACCAGAGGATAGACCTTCCCGCAACAAACCCTGTGGAATACAGCAACCTGATGTACACTGTGCACTTCTATGCCGCCACCCACAAGCAGTACCTGCGTGACGCAAGCGCCGCCGCAATTGCAGCAGGCACGCCTGTATTCATCTCTGAATGCGCAGGCTGCGAAGCGTCCGGCGACGGCCCTCTCGACATGGAGGAATGGCAGGCATGGAGCAGCTGGGCAAAGGAGAACGGAGTCTCGATGATGACATGGAGCATCTCAGACAAGAAGGAGACCTGCTCGATGTTCACTCCCGAAGCAGGCAGCGAAGGCCCCTGGGCCGACGAGGTCATCAAGGAATGGGGCAAGATCGTAAAGGACTGGCTAATAGCTGAATAATGAAAGAATACGGACACTTTGACGATGCCCGCAGGGAATTCGTCATAACTGACCCGGCCACCCCGTGGCCATGGATCAACTACCTAGGAACCGAAGATTTCTTCTCTCTGATATCCAACACCGCAGGCGGCTACTGCTTCTGCAAGGACGCCAAGTTCCGCCGGATCACACGCTACCGTTACAACGGAGTCCCGATGGACAACGGCGGACGGTACTTCTACGTGAACGACGGCGGCACTGTCTGGAGCCCGGGCTGGAAGCCCTGCAAGACTCCCCTCGACAGCTGGGAATGCCGTCACGGCATGGGCTACACCCGCATCACCGGCACCAAGGACGGCCTGGAGGTCAGCGAACTCTTCTTCGTACCCAAGGGCCGCAGGTGCGAGGTGCAGAAAGTGACCCTGCACAACACGGGCAATGAACCCAAGGCATTCAAGTTCTTCTCGTTCGTGGAATGGTGCCTCTGGAACGCAGAGACCGACATGGAGAACTTCCAGCGCAACTTCTCCACCGGCGAGGTCGAGATAGAAGGCAGCACCATCTACCACAAGACCGAATACCGCGAGCGCCGCGACCACTATGCATTCTACAGCGTGAACGCGCCCATCGACGGCTTCGACACCGACAGGGAAAGCTTCTTCGGCCTCTACAACGGATTCGAGGCTCCTCAGCGTGTGCTGGAGGGCAAGCCGGGCAACACAGTCGCTCACGGCTGGAGCCCTGTGGCATCGCATTTCATAAACATAACGCTGGCACCCGGCGAGAGCAGGGACCTGGTATTCGTGCTCGGCTACGTCGAGAATCCTCAGGACGAGAAGTTCTCAGACGAGAGCCGCTTCCCCGTGCTCAACACCTGCTCTGCGCTCATAAACAAGACCAGGGCATACGAGATCATAGACGCGTTCGACACCACTGAAAAGGTGGATGCCGCATTCGCCGAGGTATGCCGCACATGGGATGACCTGCTGGGCCGCTTCCATGTGGAATCAGGCAACGACAAGCTCGACCGCATGGTGAACATCTGGAACCAGTACCAGTGCATGGTCACCTTCAACATGAGCCGCAGCGCCAGCTTCTTCGAGAGCGGCATCGGCCGTGGAATGGGCTTCCGCGACTCCAACCAGGACCTCGTGGGCTTCGTGCACCAGATTCCCGAGCGTGCCCGCGAAAGGATCATCGACATAGCGTCCACCCAGTTCCCCGACGGAGGCTGCTACCATCAGTATCAGCCACTTACGAAGCGTGGAAACAATGGCATCGGCGGCGGTTTCAACGACGACCCCCTCTGGCTCATATTCGGCACGGTGGCATATATAAAGGAAACGGGCGACTTCAGCATCCTTGACGAGCCCGTGCCTTTCGACAACGTCCCCGGCACTGAAGTCAGCCTGCTGGAGCACCTGCGCATCAGCTTCAGGCACGTCACCGACAACCTCGGCCCCCACGGGCTGCCGCTCATCGGCCGCGCCGACTGGAACGACTGCCTCAACCTAAACTGCTTCTCGAACGACCCCAACGAGTCTTTCCAGACCACCGAGAACAAGAGCGAGGGCAGCAAGGCCGAGTCCCTCATGATTGCCGGCCAGTTCGTCTTCTGCGGTAATCAGTTCTGTGAACTGATTACCGCAGCGGCGAAGCGGTGGGATGAGCGCGAAGCGCGAACCTGCCCGGAGGCAAGCTGCTACGCAGCAGAAATTCGCGAGAAAGTGGACGAAATGGTAAAAGCCGTAAAGGCTTACGGCTGGGACGGAGAGTGGTTCCTAAGAGCATACGATTACTTCGGGAACCCCATCGGATCACACACCAACGAGGAAGGCAAGATATTCATCGAGAGCCAGGGCTGGTGCACCATGGCCGGAATAGGTGCAGAGGAAGGCATGTGCGCCAAGGCCCTCGACAGCGTCAAGAGCATGATGGACTGCGAGCACGGCGTCGTGCTCAACAATCCCGCATTCACAAAGTACTATATCCAGTACGGCGAAATATCCTCATACCCACAGGGGTACAAGGAGAACGCCGGCATCTTCTGCCACAACAATCCCTGGATAATCATCGGCGAGGTCGTAGCTGGCCGCGCCGAGGACGCATGGGAGCACTGGTGCAAGATAGCACCTTCGTACATCAAGGACCAGAACCTGCACAAGGTGGAGCCTTACGTATATTGCCAGATGGTGGCAGGCAAGGATTCGGCACGCCCCGGTGAAGGCAAGAACAGCTGGCTCACCGGCACCGCAGCCTGGAACTGGTACACCATCACAGAATGGATACTCGGCATCAAGCCTCAGTACGACGGTCTTCTCATAGAGCCCTGCATGCCTGCAGAAATCAAGGAATACACAGTACGCAGGGTATTCCGCAACGCAACCTACAACATTCACATAAAACTGACCGGCTCCGGCAGGAAGAGCGAATTCATCCCCTACTCTGACGGAGAGCACAACATCGAAATCACCTTATGATAAAAGTACTTTTCACCATCCTCGGCATTTTTGCCCTGAACACGGCGAACACCACTCTGGTCATAGACGCACCTGAGAACGGAGAGGCCGGAATAGTCTACTATGGCCCGAAGATCGGCAAGGCCGACATGGAAAAGCTCGCAGCAGCAGGATACCACGCACAGGGGCTCTACCCCGCATACGGGCTCAAGGGCACGACCGAGACCGCCATTGCAGTCACTCAGGCCGACGGCAACAAGACCCTGAAGCTCGACGTCTGCTCAGTGGAGGAAGGCAGCTGGGAAGGCGGCAGGACCCTGACAGTAATTTCAAAGGATCCCGCCTACCCCATCACGGTCAGGAACGTCTTCAGGAGCTTTGAGGAGCAGGACATGATAGAGACATGGGCCGAGGTCACAAACGAAGCCAAGGCCACGAAGAAAGCTCCCGGCACAGTGGTGCTGAACCGCTTCGATTCAGGATGCCTCCCCATAAGGGTAGGTGACGTCTGGATCAGCAGCATTTACGGCACCTGGGCCAACGAGGGCCGCGTTGCGACCGAGAAGCTCGAGCGCGGCTACAAGGTCATCAAGAACATCGACGGCGTGCGCAACTCGCACACATCCCACTCCGAGGTGATGATCTCGCTCGACGGCAAGCCCGAGGAGAACAGCGGCCGCGTGATAGGTGCGGCTCTCGAATGGGGCGGCGACTATGAGCTCCGCTTCCAGACCAACGACAGCGACTACCATCACTTCTTCGCGGGAATCCTCCCCGAGAACAACGAATACAACCTTGAGGCCGGAGAGACCTTCAAGACTCCCGCACTTGCCTACACCTTCTCTGACGAAGGCCTCAGCGGCGTGTCACGCAACTTCCACCACTGGGGACGCAGATGGCGCATGGCACACGGTGACGTCGAGCGCAAGGTGCTCCTCAACAGCTGGGAGGGCGTCTACTTCGACATCAACGAGCCCGGCATGGACCAGATGATGGGCGACATCGCCTCAATGGGCGGTGAGCTCTTCGTGATGGACGACGGCTGGTTCGGCGACAAGTATCCCCGCCTCAACGACCACTCATCGCTCGGCGACTGGGTAGTCGACAAGAACAAGCTCCCCAACGGCATCGGCTGGCTGGTAAAGCAGGCCGACGCGCACGGAATCAGCTTCGGCATCTGGATAGAGCCCGAGATGACAAACAACCCCTCAGAGCTCTACGAGGCTCATCCCGACTGGGTGCTCAAGGCAGACAAACGTGACAACGTCTATGGCCGAGGCGACACCCAGCTGGTTCTCGACCTCTGCAACCCCGCAGTGCAGGACTACATCTTCAGCATAGTAGACAACCTGATGAAGGAGAACCCTGACATCGACTACATCAAGTGGGACTCCAACATGGACATGCGCTCCCGCGGCTCACAGTACATCAAGCACCAGAGCCACCTCGACATCGAGTACTGGAGAGGCTTCGAGGCCGTCTGCAACCGCATCCGCGCCGCATATCCCGACCTGACCATCCAGGCCTGCGCATCAGGCGGCGGCCGCGCCAACTGGGGTGTACTCCCCTGGTTCGACGAGTTCTGGGTATCTGACAACACCGATGCCCTCCAGCGCGTCTACATGCAGTGGGGCACGTCATACTTCTTCCCCGCAATCGCCATGGCCAGCCATATCAGCGCCACTCCCAACCATACCGTGCACCGCACCACGTCAATCAAGTACCGCATCGACGTAGCCATGAGCGGCCGCCTCGGCATGGAGATCCAGCCCAAGAACATGACCGAGCAGGAGAAGGACATCTGCCGCAAGGCCATAGCCGAGTACAAGCAGATCCGCCCCATCGTGCAGTTCGGCGACATCTACCGCCTCGTATCGCCTTACGACGGCAAGGGCTTCGCCTCCATGATGCACATAGCTGAGGACAAGAGCGCCGCAGTGTTCTACTGGTGGAGGATAGCGAACTTCTACGACGAGCACTTCGCACGCGTGCAGATGAAGGGCCTTGACCCCGAACGCATGTACAAGGTGCACGAACTCAACAGGATAGACGGGTTCCCGCTCCGCTACGAAGGAATGAGCTTCAGCGGCAGGTTCCTGATGGAGAACGGCCTGGAGATCCCTTCAAGCAACTTCGCTCCCGCAGAGCTCACCGGCGACTGGTCAAGCCGCGTACTTTATCTTGAAGCAGAATAATACAATATGAAAAAAGCATTTCTTCCCCTCATTCTTGCCGCAGCGGTGCTGTGCAGCTGCAAGGAGCAGGCGCCCCGCGCCGACCATGTGGTCTACATGTGCTTTGATGCCATGAGCGCCATAGGCATCCAGAGGGCCGACACCCCGAATTTCAACTACATGATAGAGAACGGTGCGGTATCGCTCCACACAAGGTGCGGCCTGCCGTCGAACAGCAGCCCCAACTGGATGACCATTGCCAGCGCAGCACCTTTCGAGATGACGGGCGTGCTCGACAATGGAGTGTCGCCACGCAACGGCACAGTGGTACCCGCACTGAAGAATGCGATAGGTTTCTTCCCCACCATCTTTGAATCCGTAAGGGAACAGAAGCCCGACGCAAAGATCTATTTCTTCGGTGAGAGTTCCTGGGCCACGGGAATGTACGACATGGATCCGTTCGACGTCGTGGTGCCGGAACGTGGCACGAGGACGCATCTGACACCTGACGAGGCAATTCACCAGGCCGCCGACGCATTCGTAGCCGACCAGCCCGACCTTATGTTCGTGGCCATCGACGCCCCCGACCATGAGGGTCATACCTGGGGACACGAGAGCCAGGGTTACTTCGACTGCCTCCACCACATGGACGCGCTCGTTGGCGACTTCGTAAAAAAACTCGAGGAGAATGGCCTCATCAAGAATACCGTCATAGTAATCACCGCTGACCACGGCGGAATCAACTATGGCCACGGCGGTCCTACTATGGCAGAGCTTGAGGTTCCCATCATCATGTACGGCGGTCCCGTGACAAAGGGCAAGGTTATGGAGCGCATCAACATGAACTACGACACCCCCGCCACCGTTGCAGGCCTTCTCGGCGTGGAACTCCCCTGGGAATGCCATGGCAAGTTCATAACCGAGGCCTTCGAGCCAAAGACTGACGTATGCTACGTTCCCGTTCCCCTCGTGCAGCCCTTCCGCGGCACGGTGCCTGACGGCGGGAAGGTCAGCATCAGCGTCGACACCGAGGGCGCCGAGATATTCTACACACTCGACGGTTCACAGCCCACATGCGAATCCACGAAATACGAAGGCCCATTCACGATCGATCAGCCCTGCACGGTCAGCGCCGTCGCCTACAAGAACGGCAATTACGGCATGACGGCCAGCAACTTCCTCTATGCCGCTCTTCCTGAAGGAAAGGCTGCTGTACAGTACAAGCTCTGGAGAAACGTCTACGACGTCGTGCTCCCCGACTTCTCAAGGCTCGGCAAGCCCGCGGCACAGGGATACATCTCGGCATTCTCACTTGAGGACGTGCCCTTCGAGGCTAATGAGGATGACTTCGCAATCATATTCACTTCCAAGATGAACATCAAGGAAGCCGGCAAGTACAAGTTCGAGCTTTCTTCAGACGACGGTTCAAAGCTCTACATAGACGGCAAGTGCGTGGCCGACAACGACGGCTCACACACTCTCCAGACAAAGTATGGATTTGCCCAGCTTGAGCCCGGCCTTCACGACATCAAGGTCGAGTACTTCGAGGACTGCGAAGGCCAGTACCTCTACCTCAACTATGGTCTTGACGGAGGCCCGCTCCGCCCCTTCTTCCCTGACGAGCTTGTAAAATAACATGAAAAGAATACTTACCGTATGCGCTGCACTGGCACTCGTGTGCCAGAGCGCATTCGCATGGGGCGACCTCGGGCATCAGGCAATAGCCGAGGTGGCACAGAACCATCTCACACCCAAGGCCGCCAAGGCCGTTGCAAAGTATCTTGACGGCATGAAGCTGGCATCGGTCGCATCCGAGGCCGACAAATACAGGGCATATTGGGTGATGGACCTCGGCTTCATCCCCACGAATCCTGATGATGCACGCGTCGCGTTCCTCACCGACTTCGACAGGAGCACACCCCTCAACATCTCACCCTGGAGCCACTCCATAACAGTCGACGAGAACATGAACCCGTACCCTACCGACAATCTTGACGGTGCGTACATCAACAACGACTGCTACTATGTGAAGATCCTTGCCGAGAAGCTGCGCAGGGAGGCGGAAACGATGGACCCCGCAGAGGTAAGAAGGGACATTGCGCTCATCACCCACTTCATAGGCGACATGCACTGCCCTGTCCATATCGTCTACCTCCCGGACAACACAGACAAAGGACATTTCGACGTGACATACCGCGGCAGGAAGACCAACTACCACAGTTACTGGGACGGCCCGGTGCTCGACAGCTTCCAGGGCGGATTCCAGGAACTCGCCTATCTGGTAGACACAAAGAGCAGGAAGGAGATCAAGGCCATCACGGCCGGCGACGTGTATGATTGGGGCAAGGACAGCGCTACCAGGAGCCTGGAGGCATACGAGCTCATAAAGCCCGGCGACGTCATTCCCGGCAACTTCTCATGGGACATACGTCCTCTGGCATACGGCCAGCTCCGTAACGCAGGTTACAGGCTCGCAGCAGTACTCAACGAAATATTCAGATAGACTATGGGAAAGTTCTCGATCACGACTCCCGGCTACGAGGAGATGAAATACCGCCGCTGCGGCAGAAGCGGCCTGCTGCTGCCTGAGGTGGCGCTCGGATTCTGGCACAACTTCGGCGGCGACGCAGATGCCGAGAAATGCAGGAAGATAGTCGAATACGCCTTCGAGCACGGCGTGACCTACTTCGACCTCGCCAACAACTACGGGCCGCCTTACGGCTCCGCCGAGACAAGGTTCGGCGAGATATTCAAGTCATCGCTTGCAAGCCACAGAGACGAGGTCATAATCGCCACCAAGGCAGGCCACGACATGTGGGCGGGCCCCTACGGAGAGTGGGGCTCACGCAAGAGCCTCATGGCCTCGATCGACCAGAGCCTCAAGAGGATGCAGCTGGATTATGTGGATATCTTCTACTCGCACCGGCCCGACCCGGAGACTCCTCTGGAAGAGACAATGCAGGCTCTCGTAGACATAGTAAGGCAGGGCAAGGCCCTTTATGTGGGCATCTCGAAATACCCCGCCGACATGGCTGCCGAGGCATACAGATACCTCAGGGAACAGCACGTTCCCTGTCTGGTATATCAGGGCAGATACAATATGCTGAACCGCGAGCCGGAGCAGGATATACTCGGGCAGGCGGCGGCACAGGGCGCAGGATTCGTGGCCTTCTCCCCTCTTGCCCAGGGTCTGCTGACAGACAGGTATCTGAATGGCATTCCGGACGGCTCACGCATGACGCACAGCCAGTTCCTGAGGCCTGAGATCCTCACTCCTGAACTGCTCTCTCAGCTAAGGCAGTGGAACCAGGAAGCCGCAGACTGCGGAATGACCCTGGCCCAGTATGCACTGAAGTGGATACTGAGAAGACCGGAAGTCACGTCTGTGATCGTGGGAGCCAGCAGCGTCGGACAGCTGAAGACCAATCTGGGACTATAGAGCCTTGGGCTCGACCTTCTCCACCGTGTCGAGGGCAAGGTCCATCGTGGCCGTGCCCAGGACTCCCAGGCGCACTGCGAGGCAGCGCGTCCCGTCTATCGACACAAGTTCGCACTCATAACCCTCAAGCGGGCCTGAGGTGATCCTGACATGGTCTCCGACGGCCAGCGGCTTGCTTGACATCGAGACATTGCGGCCGCTGTGCTCCACCATAGCCCTGAACGTCTCCATCTCGACGTCCCTGACTATGGATGGATTGTACGGCCCGCCATTGGACATGAAGCCGTAAATCTGCCAGACCTTCTCCTTCAGGGGAATCCGGTCACATTCACGGCAGCGTATGAAGATGAGGCGCGGAATCACCAGACGCTCCACAATCTTGTTGCGGTCAGACCATCTGTGTATCTCTCGCTGTATGGGCAGGTAGTACTCCTGGCCCATGTGGGAGAGAACCTCGGCAGCCTTGCGCTCCTGATTGCTCTTCACAAAGGCTATATACCAGTTGAGCTTGTTGGGATCCGCTTTCTTCACCATTATTTCTTGAGATAGGATATCTGCCAGTCGATGACTGCATCGGAGAACACACCGTAGGCGGTGTATATCTCACGGTCCTTCTGCAGCTCGTCAGCGGCGGCAGCACATGAAGGAGGAAGCTGCTCGAGGGAAGACTTGATGGCAGCATTGGCTGCGGCATGGATGTTAACGCCAAGACCGACGTATGTGCGTTCTGCAACCTCGAGAGCATCAGGCATCTCCAAGCCATGGCGCTCTGCGACACAGAGGGCTGCCATGAGGAGATAGATGTCTGCCATGGCGTCGGAAGCCCTCCACTCGAAGGTCTGCTTGTATGAGAAGTCCTTGTCTGAAGGTTCCTCGCCGGGATTCGCGATGGCACTCATATCCACCTTCTTCGTCCATCCGAGAGGCACGCGCACGAGTGCTGAACGGTTCGAGAATGACCAGCAGAGAGAGGTGGGAGCCTCCTGGTTGGGAACCAGTCGCCTGAACGATACGGGAGAAGGATTTCCGAATGCGGGAAGGGATGTACCCACGTCCATTAGGCCTGCAATGGCCTTCTTTGCGATGTCGGTGAGCTCGCCGTCCTTGGTGACCACAGGCTGGCCGTCCTTGGTGAACTTGCAGTGGACGTGCAGGCCGCTGCCGGCCTTGCCATCAGCGATCTTCGGAGCGAAGGTAAGATCCACACCGTACTGATATGCAAGCTGATACATGATCCACTTGGCAATCACGAGCTGGTCGGCAGCGTCCTCGATGTCAGTAGGAGTGAACTCTATCTCGTTCTGCTCGTAGCACTTTCCGTCAAGAGTGAAGTTGCCCACCTCGGAGTGGCCGTACTTGACCTTGCAGCCGCATGCTGTGATCATGCGCATGGCCTCGGTACGGAGGTCGCCACCCTTGCAGAAAGGAGCGCTCTCGTGATAGCCCTTCTGGTCGGGAGTGACGAAGAGAGGATCAGCATCGTACACGATGTAGTACTCGAGCTCGCCCATGGTCTGCATCTTCATGCCGGTGACCTGCTCGAATGCGACTGCAGCCTTGTGGAGAATGTACTGAGGTGCGCTTTCGAAAGGTTTGCCGTCACGGTCGAAGAACATGCAGAGAACATCGACTGTAGGGACTTCCTCCAGAGGGTTGCGGAAGGCAGTCCTGATGCGAGGGATCACATAGAGGTCGCTCTTTCCGGCCTCGATGAAGGGGAAGAGGCTGCTGCCGTCAACACGCTCTCCTGCCGTGAGGAGCTCATCGAGATGCTCGCGGTCGCGGATGACGAAATTGAGGGTCTTGAGATTGCCGTCCCAACCACAGTAGTGGAAATTCAGGACTTCTATTGCATTGTCCAGGCAGTACTGAACAAGCTCGGATTTAGTTTTTGCTATCATTGTTTTGAAGAATTGAATTCTGTTCAGCTATCGATGCTGCGTGTATGGCATTGAAGACGTCGCGGACGAAGGCGGGGTCCATGCCCAGCGTCTGACCTTCTCGTATGGCGGCATCGAGCACGCCGTCCCAGCGGCTGAGCTGGAGCACGGCCACGTTGTTCTCCTTCTTGAGACGGCCGATCTCGCGGCTCACCTCCATTCTGGAAGCCAGCAGGCGGACCAGGTTCTCGTCGATGGTGTCTATCCTTGCACGCTGCTCTGCGACCGCACGCTCGAAAGCGGGGTTGGTAGACGAAGACTCGCGCGTGCACATCTGCGCAAGCATACGGCCGAGTTCCTCGGGGGTCACCTGCTGCTTAGCGTCGCTCAGGGCGCATGAAGGGCAGCAGTGCGACTCTATCATCAGGCCGTCAAGGCCAAGGTCAAGCGCGCGCTGCGAGAGTTCCGGGATGTATTCCACGCTGCCACCCATGTGGCTGGGATCGCACAGGAAAGGCACGCCAGGGTACAGGCGGCGCATCTCGGCGGCCATCTGCCACTGCGGAGAATTGCGGTAGCGCATGCTCTCGAACGACGAGAATCCCCTGTGAATCAGGCCGAAGTCATCCAGGCCCCTGCGCTGCAGCCTCTCTATCGCTCCTATCCACAGGCCCATGTCGGCATTGATGGGATTCTTGACCAGGACAAAGACACCGGTTCCCGAAAGAGCATCGGCAAGTTCCTGGACAAGAAAGGGATTGGTGCTTGTGCGGGCGCCTATCCAGACCATGTCAAGCCCGGCCTTCAGGCAGGCCTCGACGTGCGAGGCGCTTGCAACCTCGGTGCACACGCGCATGCCAAGTTCGTCGCGGACGCGCTGCAGCCAGGCAAGGCCGCACTCGCCCACACCCTCGAAGTTCCCGGGGCGGGTGCGAGGCTTCCACAGTCCGGCACGGAACAGCTTCACGCCGATGGCGCTGAGCCCACGCGCAGTTTCAAGCACCTGAGACTCGGTCTCCGCGCTGCACGGGCCAGATATGACGTACGGTATTTTTTTGCTGTCCATTCAAATGCAAATATACCAAAAAATCGCTAAATTTGCGTTGATATGGACACACGCCCGAAAATATACCTATACACCGACGGAGCAGCCAGCGGCAACCCTGGTCCCGGAGGCTGGGCGGCCATATTGAAATGCGCCGGCCTCAGCAAGGAGATGTCAGGCGGATTCGCGCATACCACCAACAACCGGATGGAGCTGCTGGCCGTCATCAAGGGTCTGCAGGCCATCAGATGGGAGCGTGCCGACGTGGAGGTCTGGAGCGACTCCCAGTATGTGGTGAAGGCCATAACCGAAGGCTGGCTTGACAGATGGGTGCTGAAGAACTGGAAGAAGGTCAAGAACCCCGACCTCTGGCAGGAGTTCCTGCCGCTTTACAAGGCCCACAATGTGACCTTCCACTGGCTCAAGGGGCACGCTGGCCATCCTGAGAACGAGAGATGCGACGCCCTGGCAGTGGCCGCATATTCGCAGCCTGGCCTCCCCCAGGACAGCGGTTACATTGACGAGAACACGACAACAGAAAACAATTTATTCTAGATATGCAGAAAGACAAGTTAATAGTGGGAATCACCCAGGGCGACTCCAACGGAATCGGCTATGAAGTCATAATCAAGGCTTTGAGCGACCCCCGCATACTCGATATGTTCACCCCCGTAGTGTACGGATCGTCGAAGATATTCAGCTTCTACCGCAAGTCCATCCCCGAAATAGAGCAGATGGACACGAACGCCATAGCCAGTGCCAGGGACGCGCATGCAAAGCGCATCAACATAGTGAACGTGCTGCCCGACAACGCGTATGCCGAGCCCGGCAAGGCCACTCCCGATTCGGCCAAGGCCGCCATCACTTCGCTCGACACCGCAGTGCGCGACCTCAAGAACGGAGACATCGACGTGCTTGTCACGGGCCCCATCAACAAGAAGGCCATGAGCGGAGAGGGCTTCGGATTCCCCGGACACACCGAGTACATCCAGCACGCCTTCGGCGCCAAGGACGTCACCATGTTCATGATCAGCTCCCGCCTCAAGCTGGGCGTGGTCACCGGACACATTCCCCTCAAGGAAGTTCCCGGCCAGATCACCGAGGAGAAGATCCTCAGCAAGCTCCGCCTGATGAACGAATCTCTCCAGAAGGACTTCTGCATAGCTCACCCCCGCATAGGCGTACTGAGCCTCAACCCCCACAGCGGCGACGGCGGTCTGCTGGGCTCTGAGGAGCAGGACATCATCATCCCCGCCATCAAGAAGGCATCGGAGGAAGGCATACTCGCATTCGGTCCCTTCTCTCCCGACGGATACTTCGGGCTCGGGCACTATGAGGCATTCGACGCGACGCTCGCCATGTACCATGACCAGGGACTCGCACCCTTCAAGGCCCTGTCGTTCGAGGACGGTGTGAACTACACCGCCGGCCTTCCCATAGTCAGGACCTCTCCCGACCACGGAACCGCATTCGAGATGGCCGGCCGCGACGAGGCCGATCCCCGCTCGATGCGCGCTGCCATCTTCGCAGCCATCGACATCTTCTACAACCGCATCAAGTGGCAGGAACTCCAGGACGGTAAAATGGAAGAACGCCCGCGGGAAGATCACCGCGAGCGCTCTGGAAAGCCTCAGATAGCGTAGAGCCTAGTCCTTGACGGCCTTGAGGGCCTCACGGATCTTTGACTCGACCTCAGCACAGAACTCAGGGTTGTCGGCCAGCACTTGCTTAGCTGCGTCACGGCCCTGAGCTAATTTTTCACCGTTGTAGCTGAACCAGCTGCCGCTCTTGTGGATGATGTCCATCTCCACTGCAAGGTCGATGATCTCGCCCACGTGAGAGATACCCTCGCCATAGACGATGTCAAACTCGGCCTTCTTGAAAGGAGGTGCCATCTTGTTCTTCACGACCTTCACGCGGACGCGGTTGCCCGTTGCCTCGTCACCGTCCTTGAGCTGGGTGGTGCGGCGCACGTCGATGCGCACTGAAGCATAGAACTTGAGGGCGTTGCCGCCTGTTGTGGTCTCGGGGTTGCCGAACATGATGCCTATCTTCTCACGAAGCTGGTTGATGAAGATGCAGCAGGTGTTGGTCTTGGAGATGTTGGCAGTGAGCTTGCGGAGCGCCTGGCTCATGAGGCGGGCCTGAAGGCCGACTTTGTTGTCGCCCATCTCGCCCTCGATCTCTGCCTTGGGGGTAAGTGCTGCAACGGAGTCGATGACGACTATGTCGATGGCGCCGCTGCGGATGAGATTGTCAGCAATCTCGAGTGCCTGCTCGCCGTTGTCGGGCTGTGAGATGAGCAGTGTGTCGAGGTTCACGCCGAGAGCCTGCGCGTATGTGCGGTCAAATGCGTGCTCTGCGTCGATCATCGCAGCTATTCCGCCCTGCTTCTGGGCTTCTGCGATGGCATGGATGGCAAGCGTGGTCTTACCGCTGGACTCCGGACCATATATCTCGATGATACGGCCCCTCGGATATCCGCCGATACCGAGTGCGTGGTCAAGCGCAACCGAGCCGCTAGGAATCACCTGAACGTCCCATTGTGGCTGATCTCCCAACTTCATGATCGTGCCTTTCCCATAATCTTTCTCAATCTTGTCGATCGTAGCCTGCAATGCCTTGAGTTTTGCGGCATTGACATCAAGCTTTACTTCAGCTTCCTTAGCCATAATGAATTGATGGATTAGTTGTTAGTTTTTATAGTCTTACCCAGTTAGGGATGAATACAAATATACGATAAAAATCCTTAAATTTGTACCGATGAAAGAAAAGTTATTGGGAATGAATCCTGAGCAGCTAAGGCAGGCTGCAGCGAGCTGCGGGCTCAAGCCTTTCGTGGGCAATCAGCTCGCCGGATGGCTCTATTCCAAGCGTGCCTCAAGCTGGGATCAGATGGTCAACATCGGCAAGGAAGCGAAGGCTCGCCTGCAGGAAAAGTACGACCTGGGCACGTCACCCTATATCGGACTGGCAAGTTCGAGCGATGGTACAAAGAAATACCTCTACGGCGTTGCCGGCGGCAACGCCGTAGAGGCCGTTATGATTCCTGATTTGGACAGGAAAACACTCTGCGTCAGTTCGCAAGCCGGCTGCAAGATGGGCTGCAAGTTCTGCATGACCGGCCGCCAGGGCTGGCACGGCAACCTCGATGCCGCCGACATACTCAACCAGTTCCTCAGCATCGACGAAGCCTCCGAGCTCACCAACACCGTGTTCATGGGCATGGGTGAGCCTCTCGACAACTACGACGCAGTCAGCAAGGCAATCGAGGTCCTGACCGCCGACTGGGGATTCGGCTGGAGTCCCAAACGCATCACAGTCAGCACCATAGGAATCATCCCTACTTTGCAGCGCTTCCTCGACGAGCAGCGCTGCCACCTTGCCGTCAGCCTCCACAACCCCTTCCCCGACGAGCGCCTGCAGATGATGCCCGTCCAGAAAGGCTACCCCATCAAGGAGGTCCTCGCCCTAATCAAGCAGTACGACTGGACGGCCCAGCGCCGCGTCAGCTTCGAATACACCATGTTCGCCGGCTTCAACGACGACAAGCGCCACGCCGACGCCCTCATCAGGATGCTCTCTGGCCTGGAGTGCCGCGTCAACCTCATCAGGTTCCACCGCATCCCCGACTTCCCCTACGAATGCGCCTCCGACTTTGCGATGCAGGCCTTCCGCGACAGGCTGAACGCCCACGGAGTCACCTGCACCATCAGGGCCTCACGCGGAGAGGACATCCTCGCCGCATGCGGCATGCTTGCCGGAAAGCACGCTGAGAAACAGTAAACGTCCATATCTGCCCAGGCTATGAAAAGAATCGTCACACTGATGCTGCTCGTCCTCCTGACGCTCAGCGCAAGAGCCGGGAAGCCCGTCATAGGCGTCTCCCCTTCCTTCTCAAATGGAAAGATATCCGTCAACAGCAGCTATCTCATCTCCATCGAGCGGGCCGGAGGGATTCCGCTGGTCCTCCCCATGGTAGCCGACGAGGAAATGGCTGACGCAGTCATCGCAAGGGTCGATGGTCTGCTCATGACAGGCGGAGAAGACGTCGCACCGGCCTACTACGGTGAGGAGATATTCAACTCGACGGTAAGCATCAATGCGCCCCGCGACACGACCGACATGCTGCTGATTGCCGCTGCCAGGAAACGCGGGCTTCCCGTCCTCGGAATCTGCCGCGGCGAGCAGGCCGTGAACGTATCCTACGGCGGATCGCTATGGCAGGACCTGCCCTCGCAGGTCGGCACAGCGGTGTCCCACAGGCAGGAAGAGCCTGCCAGCACAGGTACGCACTGGGTGTACATAGAAAAAGGCACGCAGCTCCATTCACTGCTGAAGGCTGACTCCATCAAGGTCAACAGCTTCCACCATCAGGCGGTGAAGCAGATTGCCGACGGACTGACGGTAAGCGCCCGTGCCGCAGACGGAGTGGTCGAGGGCTATGAAGGCGATGGAATACTCTGCGTACAGTTCCACCCCGAGGGCTTCGTCAGCAAAGGAGACTCAAGGTTCCTGCCCATATTCGAGGAATTCGTCAGCGAGTCCCGGAGCAGGATGCATAAAGGAAATAACAGAACATCATCATGGACGAAAAGGCAAAGAAAGTTCTCTCCCGCCTCGAAGCGCAGTGCGCAAAGAGGGAGTACTGCGTTTCAGATATCACAGTAAAGGCAGCCAAGGCAATGGAGGGCGACACTGAGGCCGTCCGTGAAATAGTCGATTCGCTGGTAAAGAACTCCTTCGTATCCGACCTGCGCTACGCGTCAGCCTTCGCAAGGGAGAAGGCCTCACTCACTGGCTGGGGTCCGATAAAGATACGTTTCGCCCTGGGAGCCAAGAAGATAGACAGGGCGACCATCGACGCCGCACTCGAGGAGATCGAGCCCGAGAAGGCAAACGACAAGCTCCGCCGCCTGATGGAGCAGAAATGGAAATCCCTGCAGGATGACCCGCAGGGAAAGCTCAAGCTTCTGAAATTCGCACTTGGCCGTGGATACGGCTACGATGAAGTCAAGGACATTGCAGACGAGATCTGCTAGCATCCTTCCTATTTTACACGCAGCTTCCGGCCTATCTGAAGAATAGTGGTCTCCTTGATGCCGTTCAGGCTGCACAGCGAGCCCACGCTTGTATGATATTTCTTCGCAATCCCGGATAGAGTGTCGCCCGACTTGACGGTGTGCCACTGATTTTCAGGCTCAGGAGGTGCCTCGGGGATGACCACTTCAGTGTTCTGCGCTATCACGTCCTCATCAGGAACAGTCTCTCCCAGTCCGTCGCCGCCATCATCAAGAATCCGCCGGGCCCCGATGTAGCGCTTCGCATAGTATTCAGCCGATGACTTCTGAATCTCCACGCCATTGCTGCAGGAAGCATGGATGAAGGTGAATTCGCCGGTCTCGGGGTCATAGTCGATAACCATTCCCACATGGCCCACGGTACCTGATACCTTCCTTCCGGAGAAGAACACAAGGTCGCAGGGATGCAGAGCCTCATGCTTCTTGACGGCACGGCCAAGGCTGTACTGAGAAATCGAGCCGGGTACGAGGCGTATGCCTTCCTTCCCGAACACATACATGGTGAATCCCGAGCAGTCGAAGCTGTTCGGCCCCTTGGCAGCATACTGATAACGGCTGCCCAGCTTGCCCTTGGCGGTCTTGATGAGGCGCCTCTGCAGCGGAGTGAGGGCAGCATGCTCCTCCTCCGGCTCCAGCTCCTCCGGCGCAGTCACTGCAGTCTCGGTCCTGACCTCGACGGGCTGAGCCTCCGGCTCCGTGATGACCACCGGCCTGGCTGCAGCAGGAGCCTGCCTTTCAATGGCAGCCACATCGCTGGTGACGCTGTTGCCGAGCGCCGGTATGAGGCGCGACAATGTGGCGCATCCTCCGCAGAGGAGAATGGTCAGCGCCGCAGCAACGGATATCCTGATAATACTTTTCACTGAAACTTCTTCCTGTATTTCATGTTCAATGCTCCCCCACGTTCGACCGTGCCTTCCTGCACAAAGCCCAGTTTCCTGTAGCTCTCGCCGCCGTCAGGCCAGCTGAGGTCGGCATATGTCATCACATCCGAGGGCTTCACCTCCTCCACGAAGGCTTCGAGCAGCTTGCCCATTCCACCTACCACACGCACTCCGCGCAGGGATGCGTACCGGATCCATTCATACGAGCTCACGACAGTGCCCTCCTTGAGCCATCGGCGCGCGTTGGAAAAGCCTGCCGCAGCCACCATGGTACCTTCAGGGAGAGACAGCTCGCCGGCGCCGGTACGCCTCCTGACGAACAGCCCGTACCTGTACCGGCATGTGGTGCTGCCAAGCCTGTGGTAGAGGTCAAAAAAAGCCGAGGCCGCAGGCTTGTCGATCCTGCGCACCTCGCAATTCCGAGCAAAGATGTCCGAGAGCCCGTCCACTGCTATTCTGCGGCAACTGCCTTGTTGTAGCACTCGCGGCAGAGTGGCTCGTATATGTCCTTCTCACCAAGCACCACGAGGTCCTTGCTCTTGCTCAGTCGGTGAGAGTGATTTGCAAGGTTGCCGCACTTCACGCAGATGGCGTGCACCTTCTGCACATCCTCTGCGACTGCAAGCAGGCGGGGCATGGGGCCGAAAGGCTTGCCGAGATAGTCGGTGTCAAGACCTGCGGCGATCACGCGCACACCACGGTTTGCGAGGGCCTGGCAGACCTCCACCAGGTTGTCGCCGAAGAACTGGGCCTCGTCGATGCCCACCACCTCGACGTCGGCAGGCACGTCAAGCATCATCGCAGCGTCTGAGATGGGCTTGGAAGTGATCTTATGGAAGTCGTGAGACACCACTTCGACGTCAGAATAGCGGTTGTCGACAGCGGGCTTGAATATCTCTATCTTCTGGTTGGCGAACTGGGCACGGCGCAGACGGCGGATAAGTTCCTCGGTCTTGCCGGAAAACATCGAGCCGCATACGACTTCTATGCAGCCTGACCTTCTATTGTTTTCTGAAAACATTTGTTGTAGATTTGCGTAGTAGTATGCAAAGATAGCAATTAATAGAGTATGACGCAAGGTGTGCTTTACATAGTCCCCACTCCCGTGGGAAATCTCGACGACATGACGTTCAGGGCCATAAAGGTCCTCAAGGAGGCCGACCTCATCCTCGCCGAGGACACCCGCACATCCTCCGTCCTTCTCCAGCATTTCGACATTCACGGCAAGTTGCAGGCACATCACAAGTTCAACGAGCACCAGACCGCCTCGATGATCAAGGAGCGCATACTTGCCGGCCTGAACGTCGCGCTGATCTCGGATGCCGGGACCCCAGGCATTTCCGACCCCGGATTCTTCCTCGCACGCGAGTGCGCTAAGGAAGGAATCACGGTGCAGACCCTGCCCGGCGCCACAGCATGCATACCTGCAATAGTATCTTCCGGCCTCCCCTGCGACCATTTCTGCTTCGAAGGATTCCTGCCGCAGAAGAAAGGCCGCCAGACCATACTCGAGAACCTATCTAATGAAACTAGAACTATGATCTTCTATGAATCACCGAGGCGTCTTGTAAAGACGCTGGAGCAGATGAGCGCCGCATTCGGGCCCGACAGGGAATGCTCCGTGGCGCGTGAGATTTCGAAGGTGCACGAAGAGCACCGCCGCGGCACGCTGGCCGAAGTGCTGGAGCATTTCCAGCAGACTGAACCCAAAGGAGAGATCGTGCTGGTAGTGGCGGGAGCGCCTGCGCCGGAACGTGGAGAACATCGCAACAAGTACAGGATCGAGGAGGGAGAAGGCGATGAAGGAGAAGGAGCAGAAGAATAGAGGAGCTTCAGCCGCAAGCTTCAAAGTCGGAGCGGTCTCGCTCGCATTCCTCATCATAGGTTATCAGGCAGCCCTGTTCATGCACAGGGCCGGAGTCCTGCATGCCGAGTCGGTAGCGGCACGGCCTGACACCGTGATAGTCTACAGGAACGCCCCCAGGGCTGATGCGGCAGCAGAAGCCGACAGTGCGGAAGTAGTGAGGAAGAGCACGCCAAAGAAGCCGGAGCTGGAACGCGTGCTGGCGCAGAGGCGAGAGCCCGAAAACTTCAACTTCAACCCGAACACGGTGAGCGTCAGCGACTTGCAGAGACTGGGATTCAGCGAGAAGCAGGCCCTGTCGATCGACGCTTACCGCACAAAGGGAGGCAGGTTCAGGCGCAGGTCCGACTTCGCCAAGTCCTACGTGGTGTCCGACTCGGTATACAGGCGGCTCGAGAAGTACATAGTCATCCCGAAGGTGGACATCAACAAGGCGGACTCCGCCGAATTCGACACGCTTCCCGGCATCGGAGGCTGGTTCGCCTCAAGGATGGTCGAATACCGCGGCAGCCTGGGAGGCTACTCCTATCCTGAGCAGCTGATGGACATATACCATTTCGACCAGGAGAAGTTTGACGGCCTGGCCGACCTGATCTCATGCAGCCCGCCAAGGGATTCGTTCGCTCTGTGGACGCTGCCAGCCGAGAAGCTCAGGGAACATCCCTACATCCACGACTGGCAGGTTGCAAGGGCAATAGTGCTATACAGAGAGCACAACAGCAGGGAAAAGCTTACGGTACAGGGGCTTGTCGAGGCTGGGATAATCCCCGCCGACACTGGAGCGAAACTCTCCAGATGCGTCATTGCATCTCCTTGCGGCGCCTCGGATGATGGTCAAGCACAGCCTCCTGCCAGGTAGCCTGGTCCACATGGGTGTATATCTCAGTGGTCAGGATGTTCTCGTGCCCGAGCATCTCCTGCACTATCCTCAGGTCGGCGCCGTTCTCTATCATGTGAGTGGCGAAGGAGTGCCTGAATGTGTGGGGAGAGATTTCCTTGGTGATGCCCGCAAGAAGAGCCTGCTTCTTTACCATGTTGAACACCGAGACCCTGCTCAGAGGGGCCCCGAAACGGTTCAGGAACGCGACATCGGCATATTGTGGGCTGTCCGGCCGAACCTCGAGCCACTGCGCGAAGGCATCGGCGGCAATCTCTCCGAGCGGGACCAGACGTTCCTTGTCGCCCTTGCCCACGACGCGCACGAACCCTTCTTCAAGATACACGTGCGATATGAGCAGGCCGCACAGCTCGCTCACGCGCAGTCCGCAGCCGTAGAGCATCTCGAGTATGGCCCTGTCCCTCACGGCGGACATGCCGCTGCCCTGAACGGAATCGATAATGCTGCTCACCTCGTCGACGGAAAGGACCTGGGGCAGGTAACGGCCCAGCTTGGGAGCGCTCACGTTCTCGCAGGGATTGTCATCCCTCTCCTTCTCGATCTGCAGATAGTCGAAGAAGGAGCGCAGGGCACTCAACAGGCGGGCCTGGGAACGCTTGGAAAGGTCGTCGGAACGTTCGGAGACATACTTCTCGATATCATCCTGGGTGACTTCGGAAGGCTTGAGGCCGCAGGATTCGAAGAAAGCCACGACATCGCTGGAATAGGATGACACCGTGTTCGGTGACATCTGCCTCTCTATCTTCAGATAATAGTTGTAGTCAGCGATGAGTCTGGACGATTGACTTTCCATAACTGTGCAAATATAGAAAAAAGATGTGTATCTTTGCCCTGATGAAAACAAGAGGCTTAGCAATAGTTCTGCTGGCAGCGGCAATGGCCGTCGCATGCAGCGACCCGCTCCCCATGCAGGAAGAGTCGCAGCAGAAATTCTCGCGCGTACTGATATACGTCGGCGAGGGCAACAACAGCCTCAGCAACTACATCATCGACGACATAAATGACATGATCGGAGATTCCAGCAACCCGCTTCTGCCCGCCGAGGGCTGCAACAGGGCCTTCATTGTCATCAGCCATCTGCCCCGCGCCAGGGGCGACTACGCCACGGCAACGGCAACCACCATAACCAGAGTGAGCCGCGACTACCTTGGCCGTCCCATCCGCGACACACTCATGCGCATGCCCGCCGGCACCATACTCACCAAGGCAGAGAACATGAGCAGCGCACTCGAATTCGTGCACAGCGAGTTCCCTTCCGACAGCTACGGCCTGATATTGAGCTCACATGGCACAGGATGGCTGCCCGCAGGCTATTACGACAGCGAGAATGGCGGATCGTCATTGGCCGCACGTGCCCGCAGGCCGGAAGGAGCCGTGCCCTACGTCGAGCGTCCTTCGCCTGACGGAATCGACGTGAAGACCTTCGGGCAGGAGATCGTCAACGTGAACGGTCAGCTCTGGTCATACGAGATGAGCCTGCCGACCCTTGCAGCGGCATTCCCCTTCAAGTTCGACTACATGATCATGGATGCCTGCCTGATGGGAGGAATCGAGACCGCATACGAGCTCCGCAACGCGACCCGCTACCTCTGCTTCTCCCAGACGGAAATCCTTGCTGATGGCCTGCCCTACAAGACCTTGCTCGGGCCTCTCTTCAAGGAGACCCCCGCTAACATCCAGAACGTGTGCGAGGAATACTACGACATGTATGCCGAGAAGACCGGCACATATCAGTCCGCCACCATATCGATGATAGACTGCACCAAGCTCGACCTTCTCGCAGAGTGCTGCAAGGACCTCTTCTCCCGGTACAGGGATGCAATGAACGTCATCGACCGCAAGAACGTCCAGGGATTCTTCCGCTTCGACAAGCACTGGTTCTATGACCTTGAGGACATACTCACGAATGCTGGAATGTCGGTTGCAGACCAGAAGGCACTCTCGACAGCCCTGAAGGAGTGCGTGATCTACAAGGCGCACACCCCTTCATTCATGGAGGATTTCGAAATAAAGAAGAACTGCGGCCTCAGCATGTATCTTCCTGTGGCCGGCAATTCATATCTCGACAGCTATTACACTGGTCTTGAATGGAATAAGGCCACCGGTTTGGTGGAATAAAATATTATTTCTATATTTGCGCCCGCATTTTAAAACTGTATGGTTTTGGTGCAATGGGTCCTGAGCCCGACTCAGGATGAGTAACACATTTTTAAACAAAAGCAAAATGCAGCATTTTGAACTTAACGGTCAGATCCGTGAGGTGGGTAACAAAGCCGTTCTCAAGGCTTTCCGCCGTCAGGGCCTCGTTCCCTGCAATCTTTATGGCAATGGCATCCAGAACGTTCTCTTCACAGTAAACGCAAAGGAACTTAAGGCCGCAACAGACACTCCCAAGGCATTCATCATCGACCTCAACCTCGGTGAGCAGAAATATCAGGCAGTGTTCCACGAGCTTCAGTGGCATCCCATCACTGACGAGTGTCTCCATGTAGACTTCCTCGCAGTTGACGACAAGAAGCCCATCGCTATCAGCGTTCCCCTCGTGATCACAGGACACTCAAAGGGTGTTCAGCAGGGTGGTAAGTTCGTTCAGAACGCACGTGCTATCCGCATCAGCGCTCTCATGGAGAACCTTCCTGACAACGTCACCATCGACATCACCGACCTCGGTCTCGACAAGAAGATCAAGGCAGGCGACGTAAAGGTTGAGAATGTCAATGTCATCAGCGACAAGGACATGATCATCTGCGGTGTCAAGACAACCCGCAACGTTGCAGCAGCAACTGAGGAATAATAAAACTCAGCAGCCGTGTCTGAGAAAGAATTTCTTGTAGTAGGATTGGGCAACATCGGCCCTGAATACGCTCAGACCAGGCACAACGTAGGATTTATGGTATTGGATGCCTGGGCTCAGGCATCCAATGCTCTTTTTTCAACAGGGAGATACGGCGACCTGCTTTCCCTGAGCATAAAGGGACGCACGTTCCATCTCCTCAAGCCATCCACCTACATGAACCTGAGCGGGAATGCCGTCAGGTACTGGATGAACAAGCTCGAGATTCCTCTTGAGAATCTCGTGGTGATATGCGACGACCTCAATCTGCCGTTCGGCACAGTGAGGATGAGGGCTAAAGGCTCTGACGGAGGGCACAACGGCCTGAAGAACATAAACGAGCTTATGGAGACCCAGGAGTATGCCAGGATACGCATCGGCGTGGGGCATGACTTCAATCAGGGAGGGCAGATTGACTTCGTTCTCGGGAACTTTTCGGACGAGCAGAAAACGGAGTTGGAAAACATCTGCAAGAAATGCATATCAGGCATAAAGGACTGGGCATTTCTCGGAATAGGGAAAGCGATGACCGCCCTAAACACGAAGGCCCAAAACGCCTAAAATCACATATTTACATATTTTTTTCGCAAAAAATATTGCAAATTTGTTTTCCTTTTCCTAACTTGCAAACCTCTATTTGACAACACTAAATTTTTTAACACTTAATATTTAATTACAATGAAAGAACTTGTAGAAAAGATCAACGCTGAGATCGCAGCATTCCAGGTTAACGCTGACGCTCAGGTAGTAAAGGGCAACAAGGCAGCTGGTGCACGCGCACGCAAGGCAGCTCTTGAACTCATCAACGACCTTAAGGAGTTCCGCAAGGTTTCAGTTGCAGAGTCAAAGAAATAATATTTCTTGAAGTTGAAATAAAAAAGTTGGCCAAATGCCAACTTTTTTTGTTTTTTCCTGCAACGTTTCCTGAAATAGCTGCATCTATGTTTCAGGTTTAGGTTTTAGTACACGTTTAAGAGTCGGCGGGCCGTGAGGTTAGCCGGCTCTTTGTTTTTACGCAAATTTTCACTATCTCTGCATTAATTATGCGCAGAGCCATCTACCTGTCAATACTTCTGTTGATGAGCATCACCGCCCTGGCACAGCCGGAGCGGAGGATTCCCGTGCTGCGCGCGCAGTTCCCTGACTGCGAATTCACCACCAGCGAAGAACGCATGCAGGCCATCGCGGAGCTTGCCGGCCAGTATTTCACCGAGCAGTTCTGCGGGCAGTGCACGTTCATCTTCGACCTGGGCCCTGTAGTGACTCTGCCCGAACCGGCATCATACTACGGCAGGAATGCCACCGACAGAAAGGACTTCCTGCTCTACAAGGCCGTGCAGGAAGCATGCTTCGCCAGCGACCAGGCGATGGACTTCAAGCTCTACGACAGCGACTCCGACAACACGGTCGACAATGTGTGCATAGTCTTTGCCGGCTTCAGCGAGGCCGGAGCCAACGACCCGGACCTCATCTGGTCACAGCAGGACAGGCTGAGCAGCTTCGACGCAGGCATATTCCTGCAGGGCAAGAAGATAGACAGCTTCAGCGTGAGCGCCGAGGCCGATTCCCTGGGTACGATATGCCATGAATATGCTCATTCCCTTGGACTACCCGACTTCTACGACACCGATGGGGAAGGCAGCGGCGGACTCGCCCCCGGACTATGGAAGAGCCTGTCACTGATGGACAGGGGCAATCTGAACGACAGCGGCAACACTCCCCCGAACCTCACCGCCATAGAGCTGGAGATGCTCGGACTCGGAACATGCGAAGAGCTGCAGATAGGCGACTACGAACTGCAGCCGCTCAGCCGTGAGAAGCGCTTCCTGAGGTCTGACACGCCCAACGAAGGAGAATATTTTCTGTTCGAATGCCGCGACAACGAAGGCTGGGACAGCGCCATCGGAGGCAGCGGCTTGCTCATCTACCACATAGACAGGTCCGGCAGGAACGCCGGATACTCGGACTATTACCGCGTCACGCTCACGGCATACGAAAGATGGCGCAAGGCTCAGGTGAACTGCCGGCCCGACCACGAGTGCGCTGCGCTCTGCGCGGCCAATGAGGATGCTCAGGACGTCAGCGAGGTGTTCTTCCACGGGCTGTTCCACAAGAGCTTCAGTTCCGACACAAAGCCGGCATTCCGTTCCTGGGAAGGCGAGGCCTCCCCTCTCGCCATAACAGGAATAAGCGTCAACCCCGGCGGCAGCGTAAGCTTCAACGTCGGCATACCCCTGATTCTTGGCGAAGTGCTGACCTTCCAGGACGCCGCCATCCTGAACTGGGAGGCCGAGGAGACAATAGGCGGCATATCCGAAACCATGGTGAAGTGGGACTCCGGGCAGGATGACCTTGATTCGCTCAGGCTTGGCTCCAAGGCCAGATGCTGCACGATCGAGCATCTCAAGCCCTTCACCACCTACAATGTGAACATCCAGGTGCGCTGCACGAACGGCGACGCCTTCAGCCTCACGACCCAGCTGAAGACCAAGAACTGGCGCAAGGAACTGCAGCCCTACATCTTCCTCGGATCGGCGGAACGCGACGCCGACGGCCTCTTCATCAAAGGCAGCAGGATACCTCTGCGCGTGTACAACTGCCCGGATGCATCGGAAGTGAGATGGACTCTCGACGGGCGCGAGATACGCACCGGCAGCGACGGATACTATGTCATGAACCGCAGCGGGCTTCTCAAGGCCGAGGTGCTCCACGAGGACGGCAGCCGGGACGTACTGATAAAGAAACTGGAACTGACAGAATGAAAAGACTGGCCATACTTGCAACAGCAGTGCTTCTGTGCCTCTGCTCCTGCCACGACGACATATTCCCCAGGTTCGTGGCTGATGACTCCATCCACCTCGAGGTGGACGGAGTGCAGCAGCTGCGCTACGACGAGACCTACTGCCAGCTCGGTTTCAGCAGGGAACGTTGCCAGTTCAGGATGTGCACCGACAGCATGTCGGACTATTTCGCAGTCCAGATGAACATGCTCCCAAACGCCGAGGGAGACATGCTCAGGGCTGATCTTACCTGGACCACCTCACGCGACGTGATAACAAGAAAGAATATCGCCCTCGAGGTCGTGAAGGCCGAGGGCGACAAATTCTGGTTATGGAACGAGCAGGGGCGGATCGCCCTCGTCATTCAAATTCTTGATTAATAAGACTGTGCGATTGCGATGAAGTCGTCTGCCTTGAGGGCAGCGCCACCGATAAGACCACCGTCGATGTCCTTCATTGCGAAGAGTTCCTTTGCGTTTGAAGGCTTGCAGCTGCCACCGTAGAGGATGGTGGTGTCTTCTGCAACCAGTGCACCGAACTTGTCAGCAACCACCTTGCGGATGAATGCGTGGATCTCCTCAGCCTGCTCAGCTGTGGCGGTCTTGCCAGTTCCGATAGCCCATACAGGCTCGTATGCGATGACGATGTTCTTCATGTCCTCCTCGGTGAAGTTGTAGAGGACGTTCTTGATCTGAGCCTCGCAGACATCGAAGTGCTTGCCAGCCTCACGCTCCTCGAGGTTCTCACCTACGCAGAGGATGACCTTAAGACCGTTTGCAAGAGCGAGCTTTGTCTTCTCGACGAGCTTTGCATCGGTCTCGCCGTAATACTGGCGACGCTCTGAGTGTCCGAGGATGGTGTACTCGCAACCTACAGATGAAAGCATGTTTGCTGCAACCTCACCGGTGTATGCACCCTTCTCCTTGTCAGCGCAGTTCTCAGCTGAAAGGCTTACTGCTGATCCCTTTACAACCTCAGCTACAGGATAGAGGTGAGTGAAAGGAGTGGCGATGATGAGTTTTACGTTTGCAGGAACCTCTGCTGACTTTGCAACGACTGCCTTTGCGAGTTCGATGCCCTCGGGAACTGTGGTGTTCATCTTCCAGTTACCGGCTACGATTTTCTGTCTCATGTGTATTATTGAAAATTAGATTTTTAACCAAATTACAGGCGCTTTGCATTAAAGCGGCACAAATTTACAAAAAATTCTGCGTTTGAGTTAAATTTCGTAACTTCGCACGATAAAATAATATGAAAAGATGAAGAATTTCGTAGAGGAACTCAAATGGAGAGGCATGATACACGACATCATGCCTGGAACCGAAGAAGAACTTAAGAAAGGCCCCATGGCAGCATACGTAGGAATCGACCCCACAGGCGACTCCCTGCACATCGGTCACCTTGTCAGCATAATGATCCTCAAGCACTTCCAGGCCTGCGGCAACAAGCCTTTCGCCCTCGTTGGCGGTGCCACCGGAATGATCGGTGACCCTTCCATGAAGAGCCAGGAGCGCAACCTTCTCGACGAGGCCACCCTCGCCCACAACGTGTCCTGCATCAAGGCACAGCTCGGCAGGTTCCTCGACTTCGAGTCAGACGCACCCAACAAGGCAGAGCTTGTGAACAACTATGACTGGATGAAGGACTACACCTTCATCAACTTCACCCGCGACATCGGCAAGCTCATCAC
>JAKSKK010000010.1 GCA_024401745.1 Bacteroidales bacterium | reverse complement strand
TGGCAAGCTCGCCATCGCATTCATTTTTTTAATTTTCAACTACTGATTCAAATTATTAACTTGCTTTTATTGTTTTTGGTAGTTCCAGACACGCAAAAAAACGCCAAACAACCAAACACTTTTCTTGACAAACTGTCTAATCAATTGCCAGCAATCTATATGGAAAGTATTATCTTTGTAAATTAGATTAATGCTTCATCCTCAAGAGGATTCTATTTTATTATGGGAAAGCCATTTAAGGGAGAGCTGAAAATGCTTTCGGAGACCATTCGATGGGCTGAGCAGCAGGATGTGACTCGTCTTGCACGGTTTCTGTTTGCAGAGAACAAGCAGATACCTCTGGTTTGCATTGGCTCTGGCGGTTCGCTCAGTGCTTGCCACTATGCAGCCCAGCTTTATCAGCAGTGCAATGGTGTGATGGCAAAAGCGATGTCCCCCTTGCAGCTGATGTATTCTGGTCAAGAGATTATCCGTGGAAACAAACTGCTTTTCCTCAGTGCCAGCGGCAAGAACAAAGATATCCTCAATGCCATCAAGTATGGCGTTAAATATAATGAGACAGGCATAATGAGCCTGACCCTGCGAAAGGATAACCCCACCGAGGAACTGCTCCAGCAGTACCCCAAGGTGCAACGCTGGTGCGAGGACATCCCAAGCGAGAAAGACGGCTTCCTGGCCACCAACTCATTGGCCGCTACTTTTACACTCCTATGTAAAGCAGCAGAAAGCTCCAAGTTCCAAGTTTCAGGATTAAATCCCTTAGACCTTGAACTGACCACAAGACCGTTGAACCTTGGACTGTCTGGAATCCAAAACTTCATTGTTCTCTATGGTGCGGCTGGCGAACCCGTGGCTTGGGATATTGAGTCCAAACTCACGGAGGCAGCCCTTGGTTCAGCCTTGCTCAGCGACTATCGCAACTTCGGTCACGGCCGTCACCACTGGTTTGACAAGCGGGGTGAAAACTCTTGCATTATTGCACTGGTAACGCCCGTTGAGCGGGAATTGGCCTACAAGACCATTGGATGTTTGCCTACGAGCGTGCCCGTCATCTATTTAGAAACAGAGTTGGATGGACCTCAGGCATCCATTGACATGCTCCTAAAGGCATTTCGCTTTGTCAACGACTTGGGCGAAGCACGTGGCATTGACCCCGGAAAACCGGGTGTGCCTGGATATGGCCGTATACTCTACAACTTGGACTACTTCAAGCTGACCAATCGCATCCTACCCACAGAGAAGACACTCGAGGTTGCCGTACTGCGTAAACTGGGCGTAGCAGGTAGGGAGAATGCCCCGTTGTGGGTGCATTATAGGGAGGCTTGTTACCGTTTTGTACGCCAGTTGAACCATGGTAAGTTCACCACCGTAGCCTTTGACTATGATGGAACATTGTCAGCACCAGACCGCAAAAGTCGTTTTACGAATGGATTATGCGATGAGATCAGAGGTGCACTGATGCCTCTGCTGGAAAACGGGGCACAGATAGTGGTAGCTACAGGTCGTGGCAAGTCGGTGGGCGAGTCGTTCCAAAAATCCATTGACCAGAAATACTGGTCGCAAATCAAGGTGGGCTACTATAATGGTGCTTGCCTATTGGTTTTAGGCGAAGAGGATAAACTGAAAGCGTGGAAGGAACAGCCCTTTGACAATGAACTGAAAGCACTGGAGGAGGAACTGAAACAACGACTCCCTAATAGTTGTGTGGACTACAAATTTGAAGAGCGCAGCCTTCAATTGTCAATTGAGGGAGAAATGACCCAGACGGAATCACAACTAGTTTATGAAACATGCCGTGAAATTATCTGGGACCTTCATCTCACCGGCATCCGTGTGTGGCGCAGCAGCCACAGTATGGACATTGTAGTATATCATGATGTGAGCAAGCTCCGTGTGCTGGAAGACCCAGCGCACTCCCTGTGCATTGGCGACTACGGCAGTGTGGAAGGCAACGACTACGAACTACTCACTAGCAAGTATTCTCTCAGTGTCGACCGTGTATCACGCAATGCAGAAAGTTGCTGGAACATAGCACCTCCGGGCATTTACGGACTTGACGCTACGCTTTACTACCTTAGCCATCTTACCGTTACCGACGGTATCATCAAATGTAAGTTTAGTTTATGAACAGTAATTTAGCAAATCAACTTCTTGCCAGCATCATGAAGTGGGATGCCCCGACATTGGCATCTGAACGTGCAGCCCTTGAATTCATGGGTAGCATGAAGTATGATGCTTATGACCGGTATATGCCGGGAATGCGCTTTATGAGCAGCCTGGTACAGTGGCTGAATGATATTGAGGAAGAAGACCGTGATGAGGCTTATAAGTTTATAAAGGAAAAGCTGGTCTTCATATCCTCAACGCAGATGAACTATCTGGTGGATTTGTTGTATGATTCTAAGATACGACCTATTCTGCTGGATATGGCTACTACTGAAACAGGGATGCCGTCATATAAACGATCAAGCCAGGTGGTGCGAAATCGCTTTGAAATAGAAAAACGTTCTGCATTGGTGGTAGGTCTCAGCGATGGTGCTCATACGGACATATTGCGTCGTAGTGCAGGCTTCAATAATGAGCAGGTCTTGACCAATTATTATCCTGATGGAAAGAAACTAAAGGATATGCTGGAAGAACTGCGCAAAGACGAAAAGTTGAAAGGCATAGAAAAGCCATACTTCCGTAGGATTTTTTTGATTGATGACTTTACTGCCAGTGGTAAAAGCTTCATCCGCTATGATGAGAGTGATGGTACGTATCATGGTAAGTTGAAGAAAATCATTGATGAATTATGTACGCGAGGGTATGTTGAAAGAGGACAGAAAATTGAACATTTGAGCTATCTACTGGAGCCAGAGCAAAAGATACAGATAGATATCTTGTTTTGTATAGCTACAGAAAAGGCAAGAACCACTATAAAGAGCAATCTTGACAATTACTTGAAATCAGTTGGTTGGCAAGACAAAGTGGTGTTCAACATACACATAGTACAGCTTCTGGAAAACAAGCTATCTAACGATATCAAAACAGACAATGACTTGGTGAAAGTGTTGAAGAAAGATAAACACTTTGTGGAAGAGTGTGTTATATCCAAGAGTTACAAAGTTGGCAAGAATGACAGCCCTTGGTTGGGATTTGATGAATGTGCCTTGCCGGTAGTGCTTGCTCACAATACGCCTAATAATTCACTGCCCATCATTTGGCAGGATGCAGAAAGATTTCATGGATTGTTCCCCCGTATAAGCCGCCATTGACCGTATGAATATCTATAAGAATCCGTTTGCCATACGCGCCTCTGAGCGAATAGAAACTGACGAGATGTTCTTGGAACTCTTCTCGTCGGAACCCTTAACTCATCTTGAAGAAAAATATGAGCAGGATAAGCTATGGAACAACGTGACTACCATACTTAGTTCGCCAGGCGCAGGAAAGACTACGCTATTGCGTCTTTTCTCACCGACAATTCTTCAGCGTATTACGGAACGCAATACGGCCTACAAAAAACTGAAAAAGTTGGAAGTGATAGACAGCGATCATATCAAGAAATGTGGTGTCTATTTACAGTTAGGTCGTGACTATGAGTTTCTTGAAGATGATGTTCTATTTAATGAGATAGAGCAGAAAAGGATATTTCTGACGCTTCTCAATGCGAGGATTGTGCTGGCCACTCTAAAAAGCTTGATGGCATTGGCTGGTGTCAAATATACCCAACTAAATGAAATTACTTATACACCAGAGGAAATAATACCAGAACTTGGAGACTTCAAGGCAGAGTATACTGGAAAGGAATTGCTGGATTGGGCTGCTGAACAGGAGCGGAAGATATGCGAGTTCCTTGATAGCTTTGTGATGCCGGAAGGGGGTATCCAGGGCAGTAGCAAGTTATTTGCGTTGCAAGCTATGAAGGCTTCTTGGTTTACCTATAATGGAGATAAACTATGTGAAGACTTCATCTTCCAGATTGACGACGGTCATAAACTCACCAAGAATCAAAAGAAGATTATACGTGATGAGACTGTTGAGGTGCGTATGCCTGTAACGCTTTGGATAGCGGAACGTTTGGAAACACTCTCTACTACAGATATACTGAGTGATAAGAATATCAAAGATAGGGATGACCAGACCATCCACTTAGAGAACACTAAGAAGGGTATATTCAATCCAATGGTGAAGAATATATCTACTTTGCGTAGTGCCTTCTCTGCTGACGGAATTATCCTTGCCAGTGCGCTTGCCAGTGATACCACTATTAACTACAAGGCGCTTTATAACGATGCAAGCAAGAAATATCTGGCGCAATTGTCGGAACTGCACAATTATGACAACTACGCTGAATGCGTTGCTACTATAGAAAAACAAGACCCGTATGAGCGGGTGCTTAATATGCGAGCCTTGTTGATGCATGCTGCCCGTCAAGGCGCAAACGGAGCGATGAACCTGTTCGGATATACGGCTCAAGATATAGACTGGATGTTAAATCCATTGATGCCATTGGTGAAGGAAGTAATGCCTGGTGAAATTAAGAAGTTACCTCAGTACTATGGCTTCTCAACACTTATGGACTTGGCCAGCCAGAATGTAGAGCAATTCTTGGATTTGTCTGCCAAGATGTATGAACTATTGGTGGCCAAGAAGATCTCTGACCCCTCTCACTATGTATTGACTGCAGAGGAACAAGATAAGATTGTCAGGGACTTTGCACTTGCTCGTTTGGAGGACATCAAGCGCCTGCCACGAGGCAACAAAATCTATGGATTCCTGATGCAATTGATAGATTTCTGCTATAATGTGACATTCACTCCAACATATTCATATCGCTCTGTTACCGGATTTGCCGTGAAGGAAGAGAATTCTGGCAAATGGGGTAAGGATGGTTTTTGGTTCCAAGACCCCGATAATGAAGACTTGGCATCAATCCTGAAGGATTGTCTCGCGTATAACTTCTTGATGAAACAAGGTGTAACCCAAGGTAAAAAAGACCAGAAATGGACTATTTTCTACTTGAATAGCTGGCTTTGTGCATACGCACATTTGCCGCTTGAACGTGGAGGATGGCGTCCATTGACACTTCATAAACTCAATTCGTGGCTATGAAAAAACGTTGGGAATCATACGTGATGTATCGCCAGAATGAGAAGCTGGTGGAGTTCTGGAAAGAATACTACAAGGATAAGCCTGCTGTGAAGGTCCTGTTTTTGTTGGGCAAGGGCTTCGACCCTAGAATGAATAATATCCTGAAGCTGTTCCTTGAAAATAATCCTGAGCAGCAATTAGATTGTATTGCTTTTGATTTTCCCAATGAAAAAGATCCAGAGGAGAACAAGAAGCTGTATGAAATCAACTCGCGGCAACTGGCAGAGTTAAAAGACCGATACGGCTTTGGTTATGAGGAGTTGCAGATTGATGGTAGATTGCCTTGGGATAAACGCATAGCTCAGATGAGCCGTCAAGTAATTGTCAAAGACTTGAGCGTGTACAATGATGTGATAATGGATGTCAGTTCTTTGCCCAGAGCTTTCTATTTCAATATTGGCAAAGCCTTGTTCAACAAGCTTGACAAAGACAAATCTAAGAATCTGTTCTTTGCAGTGTCTGAAAATGTAACTATCGATGAGCGTATTAAGAAGACTCCGGTTATTGACAATATTGAGCCACTGGTAGGATTCCGATCGTTGTCAAGCCGTGAGTCCAATTTGGATAGGATCAATATCCTAATTAGCTTGATGGGAGACCAGAATATTGACATTCTACGGAGCATCTACAATCATTTTCAGCCTTCGGATATGTTCCCAGTCTTGCCATTCCCATCGAAAGACCCACGGCACTCTGACTATTTGATGCTGAAATACCATGAGTTCTTTACTGAGAAACAGTTTACCGAGCCACAGAATATCACTTACGCTGATGAGCAGAATCCGTTTGAACTGTATCGTATTGTGTCAAATATGATTCAAGGACATCAGGCAACCTTCAAGCCGATCAGTGACCACGTGTGTTTTGGTATTGCGTTGCTGACAAGTAAATTGCTGTCACTTGGTGCTTTGCTCGTGGGATTGGAGTATAACAACTGTGTCACAATTTACAACGTGAGTTCAGCCAACTATGAAATAGAAGATGCTACTGTTTTTAAACAGATTAATGAAGATAGTGAACCTTTCCTCCTTTGGATTACAGGAGAGGCATACAATGAGAATTGATACTAGTCAAAAAAACAGGGCTAATTTTTTCTTTGTCCATTTGCGTAGATAGACAAAAAATGTCTATTTTTGCAAACGAAAAAAATGGCAATGGGAAATGGCGAGCATCGCAAGCTGGATATATGATAAGCCGCTGAGAGGCAACTACACCTTTACACATGACGAGGTGGCTCGGGCATTTCCTGAGATGAATGCCGGCAGCATTGCACGTGCGTTGACCAGGGAGGTGAGCAAAGGACGGATTATGTCGCCCCTGCGCGGCTTTTACGTCATAGTGCCGGATGAGTATGTGCTGCGCGGGGCTGTGCCGCAGTCGTTTTACTTGGACGACATGATGCACCACCTGGGACGCAAATACTATGTGGCTCTGCTGAGTGCGGCAAGCTATCACGGAGCTTCGCATCAGGTCCCGCTACGGTTCAGCGTGATGATAGAGCCTCCCGCCATGCGAGACAAGAAGGGAGAGAAATACCTAACGCATTATTTCTGCAAGAGCCATATTCCTGAGGCATACGTGGAGAGAAGGCAGACGCGGACGGGCTACATTAACGTGTCGTGTCCTGAACTGACGGCAGTGGATTTGCTGACGTATCAGTCTAAGACAGGGAGCGTTTCGCGGGCAGCCACTGTACTGGCTGAACTGGCTGAGAAACTGGATTATGGGCACTTAAGCGCTGACTTTGCGAAGGAGGTACCAGTAACCAGTTTGCAGCGTCTGGGCTATATTCTGGACGAGGTATTGGAGGAAGATGAAGCGGCAGAGTCGGTATATGGTCTGTTGAAGTGTTCCCACCACGTGCTCCAGTATGTGCCATTGAAGGTAGGTAAGAGTGGTGAGATCGGCCAGCGGAACGCCAAGTGGAGAATTATAGTGAACGAAACCATAGAGATTGACGAGCTATGATACCTGACAGTTATATTACTGAGTGGAGTGAACAGGCCCCGTGGGTGGTAAATAAGTTCATCGAACAGGACTTGATAGTTTGCCGTGCGTTAGTGTCGATCTATAGAGATGCATTTCTTGCGGAGCATCTGGCGTTCCGTGGCGGCACAGCATTGGGCAAGCTGTATTTGAGTCCGCAGCCCAGATACTCGGAGGACATCGACCTGGTGCAAGTGCAGGCAGAGCCCATCAAGGAGACGATTGACCATCTACGGGAAGCTCTCTCCTGGCTTGGCGACCCCGTAGTGAAGCAGAAGAAGCACAACAATACACTGGTGTTCAAGGTGCAACCGACGGATATGGGTGCAGGTGAGATTCACTTGAAAGTGGAGATTAACTGTAAGGAGCACTTCAGTGTGTTTCCAATGGTGAGAGTGCCTTTTGCGGTGGATAGTTCGTGGTTCAAAGGGGCTTGCGAAGTGTTGACGTATGAGTTGGCAGAGTTGACAGGGACAAAGTTGCGGGCGGTGTATCAGCGAAGAAAAGGACGAGATTTGTTTGACCTGTGGAAAATATTGTCAATGCACCCCGAGTTGGATAAAGGGAAAGTGATGGAGAGCTATGAGCGATATCTGGGCTTCACGTCATCTCACCTGCCCACGTTCAAGGAGTTTGTGCTGAATATGGACGGAAAACTCCAGGATGAGGAATTCCTTGCAGATACGGAAATGATTCTCGGTCCACAAGTGGAGTATGATCCGCAGGTGGCATGGGAGAAAGTGAAAGCAGAGTTGGTTGAGAGGTTTAATACGGAAGTTTGATTCTTAAAACTTGAGAAATGGAACTAGAAACAAATAGTATCATAGTCGGTGCAGGCCTGATCAGTCTGGATGTGTTGATTTGGGAAGGAAACTGCATTCCAGTATCATATTATGTGGGTGGTACGTGCGGTAATGTGATGATGATACTATCACGCATGGGCTGGGATGCCTACCCCATAGCCCGTCTGGACGACACGAAAGACGGATTGAGGGTACTGGACGACATGAAAAAACACCATGTACACACGGATTATGTTTCCACCCAAGACGGCAAGACACCGGTGATAGTCCAGCGTAATTTTATCAATAAAGACGGCACTCCCACACATAAGTTTGAGTCACGTAACAACGTTGGGCGGTTCTATCTGGATTTTAAGTCGTTGACACTGCCCCAGGCGAAAGCGGTAATAGAGAGAATTAACTTTGTTCCCAAGGTGTTTTTCTTCGATAGGGTTTCGCCCGCTATATTGAAATTGGCTACCACATTCAAGGAAAAAGGTTCGGTGATATTCTTTGAGCCTTCCAGCAGGGGTGGAAATGTCATCCTGTTCAACAAATGCGTCGAGATGGCTGATATAGTCAAGTTTTCGGAACAGAGGATAAAAGACATTAAGCAGTTTAAAGACTACAAGGGTAAGCTGTTTATACAGACACAAGGGGCAAAGGGATTGATCTACCGTTTGGATTCTGGTTGGAAGCATCTAGATCCCGTCGTTAATGAGAAAGTGGTGGATACTGCTGGTGCAGGCGATTGGACAACGGCTGCTTTGATTAATTATTTGTTCAAAGACAAAGTATTGTTTGGAATATGCGATCTCTTAGAATCAGATTTGGAAACAGCTCTGAAAGAAGCGCAGAAAGTAGGTGCCGAGAGTTGCTCTTATGAAGGGGCGCGTGGTATGATGCAGCAATGAAACAACTAAAGGACGGAGGAGAAATAACAACGAGAATCGATAAGAGACAAAAGAATTTCAACTCTATTTGAGGAGTTAATCTATTATCTGTTATAAACATATACTTGTTTGTTGAATTCGTCCGCCTTTAATAAAAGTTAAAACGTCAATTGTCGGCCCGGCTTTTGTTCAGACAAATGGAAAAAGATGCTATGCCGAGTTCCCAGATTTGTCTCGTTGATAATGCATTTTGTCTATAACCCTTAATTGCAGCTTGCGTTTTAGCTTGGAAATTATGTAATTCATTGATAATAAGCATACAAAAGTACTCCCGCCCGAGGCACACAAGACCTTGTATATTGCTGGTTTTTCAGTCATATACAAGGTCTTAGTTGTTATTGAGGGTACGACACACTGACCGCAAAAATTATTATATTTGTTTGTTGGCTAGTAAATTGACCCTTTAAATCCACTCATTATGAAGAAGACCCTCCTATCTGTCCTGGTTGTAGTCGCAACCGTCATCACCCTTGCTTCCTGTTCCAATGCGTCCAAAGTAAGCAAGAACAGCAGCAATGGCAGCGAAACCATGCACATCGACTACGAGGAGTACACCCTTGACAACGGACTCAAGGTTGTGCTGCATGAAGACCACAGCGACCCTATCGTCGCCCAGGCCATCGCTTTCCATGTTGGAAGCGCACGCGAAAAGGAAGGCAAGACCGGTTTTGCCCATTTCTTCGAGCACATGCTCTTCCAGCGTTCCGAGAACCTGCCGAGGAACTCCTTCTTCAACAAGATCGCCGATATGGGCGGCACCTTCAACGGTGGCACCTCAAACGATTACACCATCTATTATGAGTGCGTGCCGCGCAATGCACTCGAGAAGATACTCTGGATGGAGTCCGACCGTATGGGATACTTCATCAACACCGTCACCCAGAGCGGCCTCGAGCGTGAGATAGACGTCATCTGCAACGAGAAGCGCCAGACCGAGGTGAACAACGCATACGGCATGATGGATGACGTGATGTGCAAGAACTTCTTCCCGAAGAGGCATCCGTACAGCTGGACAGTCATCGGTGAGTTCGAGGACATCAAGTCGGCAACCATCGAGGATGTAAAGGAATTCTACCGCACATACTACGTGCCCTCGAACGCAACCCTCTGCATCGCCGGCGACTTCGACCCCAAGGAGGTCAAGGCTCTCATCAACAAGTATTTCGCTGAGATTCCGGGCCATCCTGTGCAGAAACCCGCAGTATGGGACGTCACCCTCGACAGGACCAGGAAGCTCTATTACGAGGACCAGTTCGCCAGCATGCCGGCGGTCGAGATAGCATGGCCATCCGTAGCCGAAGGCCATGAGGACGAGAAGGCCCTCAGTGCATTCTGCACCCTCTTCGGACGCGGCAAGAACTCCCCTCTCTACAAGAACATCGTGGAGAAGAACCTTGCCCCCAACGTTTCAGCCTATAACATGACCCGCGAGAGCGCAGGCCAGGTCAGCATCAGCGCCACCGCATATCCTGGCGTGGACATCGACCTTATCATGGCTGCAATCGAGCAGGCCATGGCTGACTTCGAGGCCAACGGAGTCAACGAGGAAGAGCTTGCCACCCTCAAGGCCGAGTACGAGACCTCATCATACCGCAGGCTCGGCAGCGTGCTCGGCAAAGCCCAGATGCTTGCGAGAAGCAAGGAGTTCTATGGCAAGGCCGACAAGTTCATCGACGACATCGAAGACCTCAAGAAAGTGACGGCCGAAGATGTGATGAGGGTATATGAAAAATACGTGAAGGGCAAGAACTATGTCGCAGTGGTAGCAGTCCCTGACGGAGAGGTAGACCTCGCCATCGAAGGCAGCGAGCTCGCTAACCTCACGATGGAAGACCAGAGCAAGCAGACCATGCGCAGCGCCGCCGGTGCGGTGGTCGACGATGACTACGAGCGCACCCCTTCCAAGATCGACCGCAGCATCGAGCCTGCCTACATGGCAAATACTCCTCAGACCAGGATCCCTGAGATATGGAGGACCACTCTCTCCAACGGCATCAAGGTCGCAGGCATCACCCAGAACGAGATTCCCATGGTCAACATGACCATCTCCATCGACGGAGGTTCTCTCCTTGACCCGGCAGGCAAGAGGGGCACTGCCGCCATCAATGCAAGCATGATGAACGAGGGCACGGCCGAGCATACTGCCGTCGAGATCGAGCAGTCTCTCAAGAGACTCGGTGCCAGCGTACGCATAATGGGCGGAACCAAGGCAACCAACATCAGCGTGTCTTCTCTCGCAAAGAATCTTCCTGCTGCAATGGAGATCGTCAACGAGATGCTTACAAAGCCCAGATTCGACGAGGCTGCCTTCACCAGAGCCGTCAAGAGCCAGAAATCCTCTATCCAGAGGGCTCTTACCAGCATCACTTCCATCGGCCAGAGGGCGGCTAACAAGCTCTGGCTCGGAGACTGCATCTTTACCGACTACACCACCAACGAGAGCATCGACGCCATCACGATGGATGACATAAAGGCATACTATGCCACCCTCACTCCGAAGAATGCCCATATCGATGTTGCAGGCGACGTCGACCTGAATACAGTCAGGAAGGCCCTCGCAGCACTCGAAGGATGGGAGGGCGCCGATGTGGCAGTTCCTGAAATAACCGTCGGCCAGCATGCCGCCCCGGGCACATATTTCATCGACTTCCCCGGCTCGAAGCAGTCTTATATCTACCTCATCGGCCCTGGCAGGAAGATCAGCGACCCTGAATACTACGAGCTTGACGTGCTCAACGAGAAGCTTGGTGCAGGTTCTGCAGGACGCCTCTTCGAAGTTCTCCGCCTCCAGAGGGGATATACCTATGGCGCAAGCTCAGCCTTCAGCTCATCACTCGAGTCAGGATACTTCCACGCCGCATCCAGCGTGCAGGGCAGCTCCACAAAGGAGTCCGTCGCTCTCTTCAAGGAAATCATCGACAGTTTCGCTGACGACTACACCCAGGAGAAGCTTGACGGCGTCAAGGGCGCCATGCTAAGGTCAAACGCTTCTGCCTTCGAAATGACGCAGAGCCTTGTAGGAATGCTTTCTGCCATCAGGGACAACAAGCTCCCTGACGACTATATCGTAAAG
Source organism: Bacteroidales bacterium (assembly GCA_024401745.1). Lineage (GTDB taxonomy): Bacteria > Bacteroidota > Bacteroidia > Bacteroidales > UBA932 > Cryptobacteroides. Next base: position 48,303 of record JAKSKK010000010.1, on the reverse strand, counting down.
GAGGAGGAAGTGGTCAAGGCAATGACCCTCGAGGATATCAAGGCCCAGGCCGCCGAGTACCTCAACACCGACAACATGATCATCGTAGTCGTCGGTGATGCCGCCACCCAGCTCAAGAACCTCCCTGAGGCCAAGCTCATCGAGGCTCTCTGATTACGGAAAACCATAAACTTTCTATCATGAAAAGAGGAGTGATTCTTTCTGCTGTCGCACTTGTGGCTTCGGTAGCCGCATACGCCCAGATGATGCCTGATTCCACAGTGCAGATAGTTGCATACTGGTCAAAGGGCGACAAGGTAGCCTACGACTGCACAACTACTTCATACACTGCTGACGAGAATGACAACCGGAGCGACGTCAGCGCCACATCGGAGACAAGGGTTTTCGAAGTCCTCGATGCAAGGGAAGACGGCTACACTCTGCGTCTTTCCTACAAGAATGTGTTCAGCCCAACTACCATCGATTACCTCACGCCCGAGGAATACCATGCGCTGTGTGAAAACCTCACCATCACTTTCACCACCGACGAATTCGGCAGCGTGACCGGGATAGTCGATTCCGAAGAATGCAAAGCCTTGCTCTCCGACATGATAGATAAAATGGCCGAGGGGAAGATGAAGGAAATGGACAAGGAGACCCACAAGGCCTTTCCAAAGGGGCAGTTCCTGACCAATCTGAAGAGCATGTTCTGCAGCGATGAATTCATCTCACTGACTGCAGGGGCCGACATCACCCCTTTCTTCACCTATCACGGCGCAAGGCTTGACACCACTCAGGTCTATTCCTTCCCTCAGGACTACACGCTCCCCATGGCGGGTAATCAGACATTCGAGGTTGAAACCGAGCTGTGGGTCGACGAGAAACTGACTGACGAGAATTCGGCAGTGATACGCACAGATGCCCTGGCAACGAAGGACGTGCTGTTTCCGTTAGTGCTGGCTTCCTCTGTCCAGCTTGCGAAGACGGCCCTTGAGACGGCAGGCGAGGAACTCCCCGAAGACGAGATTGTCGCCACTCTTACCGAGGAGCTGAACAAGCAGATACTGGACATTACGATGGAAGTCTACACCACTACTGAGATACACCTTGCCTCAGGATGGCCCATCCAGTGGTACAGCACGAGGGAAACCGTCACAGTGGGTGACGGCAAGACGACAAAGAAGGTTATCGAACAGTCAGCCTGCCTCAGTGACGAGGAGTAGATCCGGTCATTCCTCACCCGACAGGACCACCTTCTGCACGGGGATTTCGCCATGGCGGACCTCCAGGAAAGGCTTTCCGTCCTTGATGCCGACGGTGCCGAAGCCACCGTCAGTGGAGATGAATGAGCGGAAATCGCCCTTCACGCGAGGATCGATGTAGAGCGTTCCGGTGACTGCGTCATACCTTGCTCCGGTCATTGCCTGGAGCAGCGAATAGCTCGACATGGCCCTTGAATACCAGTTGCCGCACTCATATTCGTTGAACGGGTTCCTAACGCTGCCGTCGTATCTGTCGAGGCAGGTGCGCACGATGTCGAGGCCCTTCTCGACCTCACCCTCGAAGATCAGGTTCGCTGCCACCTGGAACTCGATTCCCGTCCAGACTTCGTCGGAATAGACGAAGGGCAGGCTCTGCTTGCCACCGTTCGGCCATGAGCAGAGGAGCAGTCCGCCTTCGTGGCCGAAGGCATAGCCGGGCCTCTGAGGGTTGGCGTGTGTGTAAAGGTCCTTTTTCAGATTGTATTTGTAAACCGAGCGCAGGTGCTCCGCCACCTTGTCGCTGTCGACGGGGTCGTCCAGGCCGGCGCAGAGGGCCATCCAACTTCCGATGATGCCGTCAGAAAGGCATCCGGTGCCGTACTGGTACTTGGGACCTTCCTTCTCGAGCAGGGCGAGCGCCTCGGGAGAATAAGCCTGGTCGTTGATGCCTGTCAGGCGCGTGGGATCCTTGGCGTCGAGCCCGGTCCAGCGCACCTTGTGGTAGAAGTATTCACCGTTCCACAGCTCGTTCTCCATGTAGGAGCGGCACTTCGCGTAGAGCTCCTCGTACCTTGTGGCGTCTTCGCCCAAGCCTTTGCATATCTCGACCATGGCCTCCAGAGCCGCAACGTAGAAGCTGTTGCACATGCCGTCGGCACCCCAGAACTCACTTTCGTAGGTGGTGATGTGAGGTTCCTCCATGGCACCCACCTCGCGGGGATCCCAGGTCCTGATGCAGTACTCGAGGCTGGCCTTTATCTGCGGGAAGAGGCCGCGTATCCACTCGGTGTCACCGCTGATGCGCCAGTCGCGGTAGGCCTTGATGACACCGCCCAGCTGGCCGTCGGTGGCGGCTATGTGGTCGTGGTGCAGAGGCCTGATGGGCAGGGCGCTGCGGTACATCTGGTGACCGTAGGTGTCCTGGCTGACGTTGAATTCGGTCTCCCTGAGGCTGCGCTCCATGCGCGGGAAGAGATGAGGCAGGGCCTGCGCGTAGTTCCACACATGGGTGCAGGAACCGGAGCAGGAGCCCCAGCTGTCGCCGCTGCCTTCGTATGCCCAGAAGCGGCCGTCGTGCTGGCGAAGCACGGTCGTGGACTTCAATATCGTGAGGTTGTCGGCCACGGCGCGCACCAGTTCGGTGGGCAGGGTGGAGTCGTAGAAGGCCTCGGTGAAGACTTCCGTACCGCTGCGCAGGGCTTCATAATTATCTCTCCAGTAATTGCTTACCTCTTCAACTGAGGCGAAGCGGGTGGCGTACCAGGGAACGTAGGTGTCGGGATAGTCGCGGTAGAGAGTGGCATCGTAGCGCGTGCCGTAGTCTGATGCCGTGGTGGGGTCGCCGCCGAAGCGGATGTCGCTCTCGGGCACATACCAGCTCACGAGGAGCCTGATGGTCCTGGTCTCGCCGGGAGCGAGCGAGAACGGCACGTAGAGCGAGCCTCCGGTGGTGTTCTCAGTGGGCTCCACAGGCGTGGTATCGCCTGCGACGGCCTTGTTCCAGGCCATGGTCATGGGGTCGTGCCAGCCGCCGCGGAACCATCCGCAGTCGGTGGTGACATCGCTCTCGAAGGGGGCGGTCACGGCAAAGGCACCCTTGTCCCAGGGATCGCTGGGGATGCACTCCAGGGCAAAGCCCTTCTCAAGCTGGGAAGTGGCGCACTCGTCGGCGTTGTTCCAGCCCATGAAATTACGCGAGTTGAAGGAGAAAACGGCCTCGACCTGGCTGCCGGAGGTATTGGTGAAGCTGTACTCAAGGGCGCCTGCAGGCAGGCCGGAATTGTCTTCGTCGCCAGGAATGAAGGGGCTCCATCCCGTGATCTCTGCCGTAACGGGCATGGTCTCGTCCTTCAGCCGCACGCTGGCAAAGGGGAAGCGGGCCTCGAAGCTCTCGGCCTCGGCGAACCTCGGGAGACCATACGTCATTCCCCAGGAGCCCTGGCCATTGCCGGGATTGCCGAACTTCTTCCTGTCAGGTACCGGACCTTCGACCACCTTGGTGCCGTTCTCGACACCTTTCACGTAGATGGCTGCGAACATGGCCGGCTCGTTGAAGAGGGCGGGATTGTTCCTTACGGACACATGCGAAATGGCACCGGTTCCCTCCAGGCAGAACATGCCTGCACCCATGCCTCCAATAGGAAAGGCTATGTAGTCCAGGTGGTCCTTGTCGAACACAGAATCATAATCTCCCGCAACCGGGCTCTTGCTGCATCCTGCTGCAAGAAGAGCAGCCACGATGGCAATGGCGAAGCATTTTCTCATATCTCAGTGTTATTTGTCTCAAAGATAGTGACAATTTCATTAAGGGAAAAACTTGCCATTATCTCCCATATTATTACTAATTTTGATGAGTAATGACCAATTCATCCCTTATGAAGAAGATAATCACCGCGGCTCTCATGCTGCTCCTCGCACTTCCGGCACTCGCCCAGCAGTCGAACGTCAACCTCAGCTACAACCCCCAGAAGGACACCGAAGGCCTCATTCCCTTCAGCGCCAACCTCAACTCTCCGCAGGTGAATGACGACCATACCGTCGTCTTCCGTCTCCGGGCTCCCAAGGCCGAGTCAGTGGCGCTCTCAGGAGCAATGACCACCGTCATGGGCGTCCGCGGACCCATCCCCTTCACCAAGGGCGAAGACGGAATCTGGACCCTCACCATAGGTCCTCTCCCCGTCGACATGTATCAGTACAACATCATAGTGGACGGAGTGAGCATGGCCGACCCTAACAACACCTACGCCGCATTCACCGCAATGCCTCCGTACAGCGAGCTGATAGTCCACGGCGACGGCCCCCAGTGGTGGGATGCCAAGGAGGATGTGCCTCACGGCTCGGTCACCCGTCACATCTACTACAGCCCCGTGACTCAGGGCGAGCGTGAGATCTATGTGTACACTCCCCCTCAGTACAACCCTAAGAAGAAGTATCCCGTGCTCTACCTCATGGGCGGCAGCGGAGAACTCCCCTCGAACTGGATGTATGACGGCCGCGTCAACTTCATAATGGACAATCTGCTGGCCGAAGGAAAGGCCGTGCCCATGATCATAGCCATAGTGAACAATCAGGTGGTACACCGCAACCATCCCCAGCATGCCGAGCTCACCTTCGACGTGATGGAGCGCGAATACCGCGAGGCGGTGATCCCCTTCATCGACAGCCACTACAAGACAATCGCGAACCCTCACGGCCGCGCAATCTCAGGCCTTTCCATGGGCGGACGCCACACCATGTTCGTGGGTCTGAACTCACTTGACCTGTTCGCCAATTTCGGTGTCCTGAGCGCCGGCGACAACACCGCTGAGGAGACGCTGAAAGATTTCCTCAACGACCCCAAGGCCAACGACAAGGTCGACTACCTGTTCGTGGGCCAGGGCGGTGCCGAGGAGGCTGGCTTCTTCAACATGCGAGTAAAAGGATTCCGTGACGCCCTTGAGAATCACGGAATCGAATATGAGTATTTATGCTACGGAAAGACCGGCCACGACTGGTCGACCTGGAGGCATCTGCTGTATTACGGATTCCTCCCCAAGCTCTTCCAGCGCTAGAGTCTTGACAGCGCCTCGAGGAAGTAGTAGTCTGCGTAGGTGAGGGGCACGTCGATCTGGTCTCCTCCGGGGAAATTGCCCACGCTGTGCTTCAGGATGAAGCCGTGCTGCTCACCGGGCTGTGCCAGGTACTCGGGGCTGGCGAGAGTGCGTATCTGCTTCTCTGCCATTGCCCTGTATTCCTGATTGCCTGAAAGTCCGGCAAGCTCGACGAATGCAGAGGCCATTATGCATCCTGCAGAAGCGTCACGAGGTGTATCGGGAATGTCCTTGCAGTCGAAGTCCCAGTAAGGAATGCCGTCCTCGGGAAGGCGCCTGAGAAGAAGGTCAGCGATGTTGCAGGCCTGCTGGAGGTAGATCTCGTTCCTGGTCTCACGGTACATCATCGTGTATCCATAGAGTGCCCAAGACTCACCGCGGGCCCACATGGAGTCGTCGGCATAGCCCTGAACCGTCTGCTTGCCAATGACGTGGCCGTCCTCAGTCGAGTAGTTTATGAGGTGCCAGGTTGAGTAGTCCTCGCGGAAGTGATTCTTCATCGTGGTCAGCGCGTGGGTGTTGCAGACGTCGTCGTAGTTGACGCCTTCGAACAGGCTGGTGGCGTTGAAGAGGAGCTCGAGGTTCATCATGTTGTCGATGATGACGGGAAACTCCCACACGCCGTGGTTCCAGCTGCGGGTGCAGCCTACGACGGGGTTGAAGCGGTCTGCAAGTGTCTCGGCGGCCCACTTTATCATGGGAAGATACTTCTCGTCGCCGGTGATCCTGTATGCGTTGCCATAGCTGCAGTTCACGCGGAAGCCAAGGTCATGGTCGGGCTCGTAGTTCACAAGACTGTCGAGGTCCATGGTGAACTTTTCAGCAAGGGACTTCAGCTCCTCATCCTTCGTGTACTCGTACGCAAGCCAGAGCGAGCCGGGATAGAATCCGCTCACCCAGCTGCCAGCATCGGACTTGATGAACTCGCCGTCAGCCTCGACGTGCACGGGGGTGACTCCGGCGGAAAGTTCGGGAGCCATGACTTTAAGCTGCTGGTCAGCCAGAGCATACACTCTGTCTGCAATCTGTGACATGGTTTCCTGTTTCGTGCAGGCGCATACAGCCGCAACGGCTGCGATGATTACAAGTATCTTCTTCATTATCGGGGTTTTATTGTTTCAGGTTGATGAAAGGAAGTGCTCCGCCGCCGTTGTACTCGGGAAGCTTGCCGTCCCACTTCTCGATGGCGTCCTGGCGGACGAGAAGCTCGTTCAGCGATGCTGCCACGGTGCGGTTGTAGTATGCCTCACCGTCGGCCTGGATGCGCAGTGCCTCTGCCTCACCCTGAGCTTTTGCTATGGCTATCTTGGCGTTTGCCTCGGCCTGCTTTACGAGGTTCTCGGCCTTGAGGCTCTCCTGGATGGCCTGGTTCTTTGCCTCGATGGCGGCAGACAGCGACTGGGGAGGAGTGATCTGCGAGGTGAATTCGGTCACGATGAAGCCTTCCTGGCCAAGGGACGTGTCGAGCATGGCCCTGACCTCCGCCTCGAACTTGGCGCGGGAAGCCATCAGCTCGTCTGAAGTGTAGTTGTTGGCCGTGATGCGGTATGCGTCATAGACGCAGGTGCGCATGTAGCCGGACTCGATGTCGCGCAGAGGCTTCCTGTACTTCGAGAATATCTCGCTTGCCATGTCGCGGTTGATCTGGTAAGCCAGAACGGGATCCATGGTGAATGCGGCGGCATCCTTGGTGGTCACGTTGAAAGGCTGGTAGTCGACGCGCTGGATAAATACGGGATAGGTATATACCGATGTGGTGATGGGGTTGAAGAATGTGAAACCGCTCACAGGGGTGGTCTTGAGCTTGCCCTGCTCGGTCACTGAGAACTTCTTGAACTTGATGCCGACTTCACTGTTGTCAACTACAGTGCAGCAGGAGAGGGACAGGATGAGCAGAAAGCCCAGCACTATGCCAATCCTGACAAGGATCTTTGCTGTCTTATTCATATCTATAAGTTTTGAGGTTTATTCAACACTTCCGAATACGTTCCTGACGGCTTCAAGATAGCCATAGCCATTCTCCTCGTCAGGCTCGAGATAGCTGCCTTCTGACCATTCGTTCCAGGCATTGATGGTTACAAGGGGTGCCTGGCCGGGATGCGCGTCAACATAGTCCTTCGCCTTGCGCAGGAACACTTCGAACTTCGCGGGGGTAGGATCCTTCACGCAGTTCTGGACGCAGTCGACGGGATATCTCGGATTGGGGTCCCAGTCGATAGATACATGAGGGAAGTAAGGCACGGAGATTTCCTTGTCGTAGTCCTCCCAGTTGGCGATGGCCTCCTCGCCCCATTCGGTGTACTCCCTGTCGGTGGGCACGAGGTGACACCACTGATAGTTGGTGACGCTGTCGAAGCCGAGGGCCTTGAGGGTGTTGTCCTGGGTGGGCTCGGTGTCGCCGGGCACGCCGGAGAGACTTGCAGGGAGGCTTCCCCATATTATTGCCTGCAGATGCAGCCCGCCAAGGCCGGCCTCAGCAGCCTTCAGGCGGAATGCGTCAAGCGCAGCGCGAGCCTCGTCGATGCCGCCCATTCCTTCTATGAAGTTTGCGATCTCGTAGATGCAGAAGACGGGCTTGCCGTCGATCCTGTAGTAGTTAGGACGCTTGAAATAGTCGTTGATGAGATGGTCGGTGAATCCGTCCATGACCTCGGAGGAAACCAGTCCGCTCCAGTAGTCGATGCTCTTGTCGTACTCGTCGCGGTCCCAGTATGAGTTGGCGGTATGGTTGGCCCACATGATGTAGAACTTCATCTTCTCGTTGTTCCCGGCCTTGAGGAAACCGTCGTTCAGCGCTCCCTCGAGGAAGGGCCTGTTCTCGAACCAGTACCAGTCGAAGATGAAAGTGTTCACGCCGTACTCCAGCGCAGTGTGGATTATCTTCTCCTGCATGGCAGGCGAGGTCTCGTCGAAGTATCCCCAGGAAGGGACTCTGGGCTGGCGATGGCCTTCGAACTTGGGCTCAGCCTTGTATATGGCCTCCCACTCTCCCTTGTGGTCTCCGAAGAGGCCTATCTCCTGCCACCTGGGATCGTCCTGATATGCGGGCCAGATGTAGGCCGCGACGTCGTATCTGGTTGAAGTGGTGCAGGAACTGAGCAGAATGACTGCGAGCAGATAGAATAATTTCTTCATGATAATGTACGTATGATTCTACAAAGATATTAAATTATTATCTTTGCCGAAACAACTGAAAACAACCCATGAAAAAGAATCTAGTATTCATCGTAATGGCAGCCGCACTCATTCTGAGTGGCTGCAGCAAGAAGATCGAATGTTCAGTCCCCGCACATTTTGAAGACGGAAAGATAGTCCTCGAGACTCCCGAGCGCGAGCCCGGCCAGCAGAGCGCACTGCAGATGGCATGCGAGCCCATCGACACCGTAAGAATCGGTTTCATCGGAATCGGCGGCCGCGGAAACAGCGCAGTATGGCGCTACACCCACGTTCCCGGCACCAAGATCGTAGCCGTTGCCGACAAGTATCAGGAGAAGATCGACAATATCATCAACGGCCTGGCTGAAGAAGGCATCACCGGAATTGACGCATACGTCGGTGAGGATGCATGGAAGGAGCTCTGCGAGCGCGATGACATCGACCTCGTGTATATCTGCACACCCTGGCTGCTGCACACCCCCATGGCAGTGTACGCAATGGAGCACGGTAAGCACGCTGCATGCGAGGTTCCCATCGCCACCAGCATCGAGGAATGCTGGCAGCTCGTCAACACCTGCGAGAAGACCCGCAAGCACTGCATGATGCTCGAGAACTGCTGCTATGACTTCTTCGAGATCACGACCCTCGAGATGGCTCAGAAGGGCCTCTTCGGCGAAGTCCTGCAAGTGCAGGGTGCATATCTGCACTGCCTCGACGGATTCTGGCCCGGATACACCGACAACTGGCGCCTCTCATACAACCAGACACACCGCGGCGACAACTATCCCACCCACGGCATTGGACCTGTATGCCAGGTTCTCAACATCCACCGCGGTGACCGCTTCGACTATGTGGTTTCAATGGACACCAAGTCTGTACGCGGAGCAGCAAGGGCAAAGATGCAGATGGGCGTGGATGAGTTCGCTGACGGCGACCATACCACCTCCCTCATCCGCACCGTCAACGGAAAGATGGTGGAGATACAGCACAACGTATACTGCACAAGGCCTTACAGCCGCATGCACCAGATCATAGGTACCGAAGGTTCGGCACAGAAGTATCCTGTCGAGTGCCTCGCAATCTCAGGCAAGAACATCCCCAATGCAGCAGAGCTCGGACTCGAGGAACTTGACGCAGAAGGATTCATGGACCATGAGGCTTTCAATAAGCTCATGGAGGCCTACAAGCCCGAGATGATCAGGGAGATCGAAGACGATGCCCGCAAGGTCGGTGGCCACGGCGGAATGGACTACATCATGGACTACCGCCTCATCTACTGCCTGCGCAACGGTCTTCCTCTTGACGAGGACGTCTATGACGCAGCAGAGTGGTGCTGCCTTACCGAGCTCAGCGGCCTCTCTATCAAGAACGGCTCAGCTCCCGTGGCTGTTCCCGACTTCACACGCGGCGACTGGAACAAGATCCAGGGCTTCTCACGTGCAACCAAGTAATGCAGATAACTGTACTTATCGACAATACCAGCGAAAGCGAGCTCCTGTGCGAATGGGGGCTCTCTTTCCTTATTGACTGTGGCGGCCGCCGCATCCTGCTCGACTTCGGAGCCAGCGGCAGGTTCGCGCAGAACGCGTCCGCGCTGGGGATAGACCTTGCCACGGTGGACTGCGCAGTGCTCTCGCACGCGCACTATGACCACGGCGGCGGCATCCCGGCCTTCCTGGAATGCAATTCCACAGCACCCATCTACATATCCACGGCAGTTGATGAGGACTGCTGGGCAAAGGGCCTGTCACATAGCAAGGGAGGCCTGCTGGCTGCTCTTTTCGAGCAGCGCTACATAGGCCTGCCTTACGGCACGCTCGAGAAGGCTGGAGACCGCCTGATAAGAGTGTCGGAGCCCCTCCAGATAGGCCAGGGCGCATGGCTCATCCCCCATTATGGGAACACTGAAGCCGGCAGCCGCCAGAGGCTCTACCGCAAGCGGAACGGCAAGCTCCGCACCGATGACCTGCAGCACGAGATGACCCTGGTGTGCGAGTGCGAGGACGGCCTTGTGGTGCTGAACAGCTGTTCCCACACAGGGCCAGAGGCCATACTGGCCGAGGTCAGCAGAGTGCTCCCGGGCAGGAAGATACTCGCGTACATAGGCGGGCTGCACCTGTACAAGACCGGCAGGCGCGGGGTTGCCAAGGTTGCCGGGGCCCTCAGGACAGCGGGCGTGAAGCAGCTGTACACCGGCCACTGCACCGGCGAGAAGGCCATCGATGTCCTTCAGGAAAGCATCAGCGTCAGGAAGCTGCACAGCGGCCTGCGCATAGATTTTCCAATTGCCGGCAAATGAGTATCTTTGCAACATGTTAGCATTACTGATATTCCTCCTGGGCGCAATGCTCATCTCGTTTCTGTGCTCCGTGCTGGAAGCGACCCTGATGAGCACCCCCATCTCATACATAACCATGAAGGAAGACGAGGGCGACCGCCAGGCTACCAGGCTCAAGGCCTACAAGCAGGACTCTTCACGCCCCCTCGCGGCCATACTGTCGCTTAACACAATAGCCAACACCATAGGCGCAGCCGGCGTTGGCGCACAGGCCACAAAGGTGTTCGGCTCGCAGTGGTTCGGCCTGGTGAGCGCAATCACCACCATACTCATCCTGGTGTTCTCAGAGATCATCCCCAAGACCATTGGCACCACCTACTGGAAGAGCCTGACCGGCTTCTGCGCCAGGACCATCAGGGCGCTGATATTCATACTCTTCCCCATCGTGGTATGCGTGGAGTTCCTGCAGAAGCTCATTTCCGGCAAGCAGTCCGACACCTCCATCTCCCGTGAGGAAGTGGGCGCCATGGCCGACGTTGCCGAGGAATCCGGCGAGCTTGAGGAAGACGAGAACGAGATAATCCAGAACCTCATCAACATCGACGAGCTCACGGCAAAGGACACCATGACCCCGCGCGTGGTGGCAGCAATAGCGCCCGAGTCGATGACCATCAAGCGCTTCTACAAGGACCGCAGGTTCCTGCACCACAGCCGCATCCCGGTATACGCCGACAACGACGAATACATCACCGGCTACATCCTGCGTATGGACGCACTGCAGCTCATGGCCGAGGACAAGTTCGACGTGACCCTGGGCGACATCAAGCGCAGCATCGAGAGCTATTCAGAGGATACGCAGCTCGACACCATCTGGGACGACATGCTCGCCAAGAAGGAGCAGATTGCCGTGATAATCAACGAATACGGCTCATTCCAGGGCATAATCACCATGGAAGACGTGATCGAGACTGTGCTCGGAGACGAGATAGTTGACGAGCGCGACGAAGTCGAGGACATGCAGCAGCTCGCCAGGGAGAAGTGGAAGAAGCAGGCCGTCAAGCCCCACAGAAAGTCCTGATCACCTCTTCGCAGTCGTCTAAAATCGAAAGAATAAGGTTCTTGTACTTCCCGCTCTCCACAAGCTTCTGCATGAACGGGTACACGGGCATTTCCTTAGTATAGTAATCGACTCCCAGGAACACCATGGGACTGGCGTAGCCGTAGGTCTCATAGTGGTTCTGTGCAGCATCCTGGAAAATCTCCTGCATGGTTCCGGCGGAACCGGGAGAATAGATCACTCCGCCCTTGGCTATGGTGAGTATGCCATCCTCGCGTATGCTGTTGTCGAAGTACTTGGCTATGTGCGTGGCGAAGGGTGTTGCAGGCTCATGGCCATAGAACCAGGTGGGCACGCCCAGGCTGCGATATTTCTTCTGAGGGTACTTCTCCCTCACCTGGAAGGCCGTCGAGAGCCAGCCCTCGTCCTTGAAAGTGGGGGCGACCGAAAGGATGGAAAGCGCGTCCTGCAGCTCCTCCTCGCTGCGGCCGGCCATCCAGGCACCGACGTGTGTGGCCTCCATTGCACCGGGGCCGCCGCCTGAAACCATGAGCGCTCCGTTCTCGGTCAGGGCCTTGCTGATGCGCACCACCTTGGCGTAGGATCCGTCGGTACGCTTCATAGCATGGCCGCCCATCACGGCAACCACATCCATCTCGTCATACTCGTCAAGCAGCTCGTACATCGCATCGGTCATGGAATGGTCGTGGATGGAGCGGGCCAGGGTCTCGCGGAAGTCGTCGGCATGCTTGCCCTTCTCGATGTAGTTCCGGAACACCCGCGTATCGTAGCAGGTCTCGAAGGTCTCAGGACGCTTTGGGTCGAAGCCCTCGTACAGCGTCTCGCCGCTGTACAGACGGTTCGCGAAGGCGGCGTATATCATGCCCATCCTTGGGAACACGAGGCAGTCCTCGCACAGGCGGCGGCTCATGGCCGTGGGAATCACGCAGCCCGTGAACAGGCAGTCGCAGAAATGATGGCTGACTGCATAGTCCATGGCCTCGTTGAAGTCGATATACTGGAATACGTGATGCTTTACAAGTCCGTCCTCGGGATCGGGAAGAGATGCAATCGAGTTGATCTCTATGTATGGTGTAGTGTTTCTTATGGGTTTCATTATCACAAATATACATCACTTTTTGCTTTCGTGTGGTTTTTTTCATAATTTTATCCAATCATGGCAGATTATGTAAATGCAAAAGTTCAGGCCGCCGCTAAAGCTGCACCAAGAGCAGAAGCCGAAGCAGGCGGCAAGTGCCCAGGCTGCGGCCGTGGCATCAGCGGACACGAGGAGTTCTGCCCGCACTGCGGCAGGAGGCTCGTGCCCTACTGCACCTTCTGCGGAGCCGACCTTCTTCCGGGAGAGACGGTGTGCCCCGACTGCGGAGCCGGCACCGGAGGCATAGTCTGCCCTGAATGCGGAACGCTCAACCAGCGCGGATTCTGCCGCAAGTGCAACCACCCCCTCACGAAGGCGGCGGAACGCGTGCTGCAGAAGGCCCAGGCCGACCCCAGGTTCCAGGAGGCCGTGGAGCTGAGCCGCAAGGCCGCCGAAACCACAGACGAGAAGGAGTACGTGCGGACGGTGAAGTCGCTCAACCAGATTCTCGCTGAAATGCTCCCGCCTGCCGGAAGCACACCACAGCAGCAGCGTAACTATTTCTCTGCAAGAAAGATAGCCGTAGTGCACCAGCAGCGCACGCTTACCCCTGTGGGATGGGTATGCAACTTCTGCGGCTGCACCCACAGCAACCCCGGCGAATGCGCAAGGCCCGAACTCGGCGGGCAGTGGCAGTACACCGAGACCATAACCGAAACCACCAGCTACGAGTACGAGAAATGAGTGAAGGAACAATCATAGCGCCCCAGGGCACATGCGTCGCCCCGGAAGGGACTGTCACTGCTCCTGAAGGAACCGTGACAATGCATGCACCTGGCACAGGCACGAAGGCCACGGGCCTGGACGACGGCGATCCGGCACTGGTAAGTTCAGGGTCGGAGGCCGACATCTACAAAGTGCAGTTCAATGGCGAGACCTGCGCCATGAAGCTCTACAAGGACGGCCACGCTCCCAACAAGAAGGTCTTCCCCTACCTCAGGAAACTGCATGGCAAGGGCCTGATTGCTGAAGTGCTCAGCACCGGCGTCAAGGATGGACGCGAGTACGAGATAATGCACTGGTACCCCTGCGGATCGGCAGCGAAATACAATTTCAAGGGCCAGTCGTCGGAGATCCTGTCCATCATCCTCAAGATAGCCCTGGCGCTGGACAAGTGCCACAAGGCCGGCATCATCCACAAGGACGTGAAGCCCGCCAACATACTCATCACCGACGATACCTTCTGGACCTGCGAGCTGTGCGACTTCGGCATAGCGGACGTGCTCACCGACGGGAAAGTCAGCACAAAGCAGGCCCGCACGCCCATATATGCGGCCCCGGAACTGTACAACCCGAAGAATGCCGTGGCCCGCATCGACGGACAGGACATATTCCAGATAACTCCGGCCGCCGACTTCTACTCGCTGGGAATGACCGCAATCTGCCTCTGGATGGGAGAGAAGGAATTCCTCGGCAAGGAGCAGGACCTGGCAGTGACAAAGCTCACCACAGGCATCAAGGCGCCGGCCGACATGCCCGACAATCTCAGGGAAATCGTCAATGGCCTTCTGGAAAAGAACCCCGCCAGAAGATTCAAGCTGGAGGACCTGGCAAACTACCTCGGCGAAGGCGAAGTGGGCGAATATGCACTCAGACTGTACACGGACCCTCTGTCCGACCCCGTCTTCAACACCGATATGGATTCCCCCGACTATCTGGGCACCCCGCCCAGGATAGCCATACTGTTCAACGAACTGTACAAATGGTTCAGGCTTGACTCCTATCCCTGCCCGATAGAGGACAGGAAACTGGCAGGCCTTATTCTCTCAAGTTTCGAGAACTTCGAGGAGTCCTACATGGAGGTGTTCTTCGATGGCAAGGAATCCGTCTTCTCGGAGCAGCTGGACTGGATGCGGTATTGCTGCGACTGGGAATCCGACGACAACCGGCGCAAGGCAGGGCCGCAGGACGGCATGACAAGGCTGGAGATCTCGATAATGAAGACCATCAGGGGCTTCGGATACACACCGGAATACACCTTCGAAGACAGCGGAGAGACCATCACCACGCTTGATGAGATCCACAACGCCAAGGGCGACAGGAAGGCTGCCCTCAGGAAAGGCCTCAAGGGATGGCTCGCCGTGCAGTTCCACGAGAACCCGTTCGAGGACCTGAGCGAAAAAGGCAGGTACGAGGAACTCCTGGAACAGTATCTCGACGAGATCCACGAAATAGACCCTCTTGCCGACGAGAGCCTGAGATTCAGGCAGGCGAAGAACAAAGTGCTCGACATATACAGACATCAGCTCTTCGTTGTCGAGAAGAACTGGAAGAAGACCCGCGCCCAGACCATCATCGGCCTTGTGCTCATGGTGCCGCCCCTGCTGTTCGTCGCATTCGGCGCGGCACCTGCGCTGAAGATAGGAGCCGCCATAGTCGCCCTGCTCGACTGCATTTTCTTCTTCTTCCAGAAGAGCGTGTTCTCAGTCGGGAAGAACGAACTGCTTCCTCCTTCGACCGAGCAGTTGCGGACGGACCCCCTGTACTATGCCTTCAACAACGAGAAGACCTTCAATTCTTCCATCGAGACCCAGCTGAAGGACAGCGACATGGAGTGGTGGAAGGATGACATCAAGATAAGGCGCAAGAGGCTGATACTTATGACCTTCATCACCTTGCTATATATGTTCATAGCAGCGGGGGTGGATGCGAAGATAGACAGCAGGAACAGCAATGTCGAACAGACTGAAACAGTAGAAGACAATGGCGAAGTGCAATAGTTGCAACACTGACAACAGGCCCGAGGCAAGGTTCTGCAGGCATTGCGGAGCGCCCATGCCCGAAGAAGAGAAGTACAAGGGCTTCATAGGCAAGAAGTGCATCGAGCCGGAACTTGAGAAGTTCACCGGACGGGCATCCGTGGCCTCCCGCCTGCACCAGCTTGGCGGCAAGGCAAGGATAGGCATGGACTGCGTCATCATGGGCGATGCCGGCACGGGCAAGAATTTCCTGAGCGGCGAGCTTTTCAAGATACTGCTGAAGGAGAACTACGTCTCCGACGCCAGTCCCAAGGTGGTGGATGCTGCCGAGATAGGCAGCTGGATGCAGGCCTTCGACGCCAATATCAAGAAGATAGAGAAGGGCGTGCTCGTGATCACCAATGCCCAGAAGCTGGTGCCCGGAGAGTTCTCGACGAGCGTGGGGCAGCTCGACAAGCTCTTCTCGAGGATGAAGTCCTCCCCCTCTACCGTCCCCACCGTGTTCCTCTGCGGCCTCAGGAAAGGCCTTGAGCCGTTCCTTGAGAAGAACCCCGACACCGCGTCCCTGTTCGAGTTCCGCTTCTTCCTCAACGGAATGGAAGAGGATGAAATCAGCGCCCTCACCGTCAGCAAACTCAAGGACGACTTCGGAATGGGCGTGGAGCCCGATGCCGCCGAGAAGCTGGCCAAGCGCATCAGATGGATATGCCGCGAAGACGGGAACGGCCCTGTGAACGGCCACCTGGCCACCTTCGTGGCCCAGGAACTGGCAGTGAACGCCGTATCGGCAGGGCACAGGTCAGTTCATGCAGGCGACATCACCGGTAAAGTGTTCGAGCCCCGCAGCGACGAGGAGATATGGAAGGAACTGGACGGCTTCGTGGGCATGGAGAACGTCAAGAAGGAGATACACGGCATAATCGACTCCATCAAGGATGCAAAGCGCTGCGGCGGCACAATGCGCATAGAGGACCACTACGTCTTCACCGGCAACCCCGGCACGGGCAAGACCACCATCGCCCGCATATTCGCCGACGTGCTCGGCGCGCTGGGCATACTGCCAAAGGGCCAGTTCGTGGAACTCGCAGGCAAGGACCTGATAGCCGACGTGATTGGCGGATCGGAGCGCAACGTCCAGCAGGCCGTCGACAAGGCCATGGGCGGAATACTCTTCATCGACGAGGCTTACGGCCTCAACGACGGGCAGTTCGGGCAGGCCGCCATCGACAAGCTGCTCCCCATCGTAGAGAACCGCAGGGGCGACTTCGTGTGCATCCTGGCCGGCTACAGCCGCGAGATGCGCGACTTCATGAAGGCGAATTCCGGCCTGGAATCCAGGTTCAACAAGACCATCGACTTCCCCGACTACAACGCCGCCGAACTGGAGCAGATCTACCGCTCTATGGCCGGCAAGGACGGCTATACCCTCGACTCCGAGGCTTCCGACAAGCTCCATGTCGAGATGGAGAAGATGTACAACATGCGCTCCGAGAACTTCGGCAATGCCCGCGACGTGCGCAACGCCCTGAGGAAGGCTGAGGAACGCCGCCGCGAACGCATACGCACCATGAGCGATGAAGCCATAGCAAGCGAGGGTAAGCTTTTGATTTACAGCGATATAGCAGGAAAGGATGCCGGCACCGAGGTAAAGCTCAAGGACGTGATGGAGGAGCTTGACTCCCTCATAGGACTGGAGGGCGTGAAGACCAACATACGCCGCCTTGTGGCATCGGTCAACAGGGAGCTGAAGCTCGCCCAGGCCGAGAGCCGCACCCCCGACGTGTGCGTGGGCCACTACCTCTTCCTCGGCAATCCCGGAACCGGCAAGACCACCGTTGCCCGCCTGATGGGAAAGATGCTCCATGCAATGAAGCTCATCCCCCGCGCCGACGTCGTGGAAGTGGGCCGCGACGACATGGTGGCAGGATTCCAGGGCCAGACGGCCACGAAGACCAAGGACGTGGTCATGAGCGCCATGGGCGGTGTGCTGTTCATCGACGAGGCCTACTCTCTGGTGAACGGGACCAACGACAACTTCGGCCAGGAGTGCATCAACACCCTTGTGCCCATGCTGGAGAACTACAAAGGCAAGTTCGTGTGCATCGCCGCGGGCTACACCAAGGAGATGCAGGACTTCCTGGACGCGAATTCAGGCCTGAAGTCACGCTTCCGCAACAGCATAGAGTTCGAGGACTACAGGCCCGATGATATGCTGAAGATATTCGAGCTGCAGTGCGGCAGGCAGGGCTTCATACTCCCCGAGGAGTCAAGGCAGGCCGTGGCCGCAAAGCTTCAGGACATCTACGACCACAGAGGCTATGACTTCGCCAACGCACGCGAGGTGAGGAACCTGCTGGACGACGTGCGGAACAACATGGCTCTGCGCCTGCTGGACGTCGAGGACGCAAGCATAGAAGAACTCAAGACAATCAAACCCGAAGACATAATATGAGCATGAAATGTCCTTTCTGCCGGGCGGAGATCCCGGACGACAGCTGGTTCTGCGACCAGTGCGGCAAGGAGCTGCACTTCTGCCCCGACTGCCACAAGCCTGCGCGCGGGACCGAATGCCCGGCCTGCGGAGCCGACCTTGTGAGCGCTGAGGAGTACTTCAAGGCAAAGCCTGCAGCAGAAAAGGCTCTGTTCCTTGTCGGGGATGGGCTCAGGCTGCCCCTCCGCGAAGGTGTGTTCGGGCGCGACGGCGGAATCTATCCCGAGCTTGCCGCCATGCAATACGTCTCAAGGAAGCACGGAGAACTGCGCCGCCTGTCAGGAAAGTGGCAGATACGTGACTTCGGAAGCACCAACGGCACATTCGTCGACGGGCACAGACTGCCCAAGGACGAATGGCACGACATCGCTGCCGGAAGCAGCGTCAAGATAGCGACCAGCAAATTCACCGTAGAGCAATGAAGCTGAACATCAATGCGATATGCGACTGCGGATGCGTCCGCGGCAACAACGAGGACATGGTCTCGCTGGGCGGCATACTGCTGCGCGACGAGAAGATATCCACGCCCGTCAGCATCGATGACGACGGCTACTTCTACCTGCTTGTGGCCGACGGAATGGGCGGTCACGACAGGGGCGAGATGGCCAGCAGCATGCTGATGGAGCACCTGCGCGAATGCTTCCACTTCGGCGACATCGACCCCGAGAACTTTGCCGAGGAGTTCACCCGCGAGGTGAAGTACGTCAGCATCAAGATGAACGACATGGCCAGGTACGAGCAGCAGGAGAAGCCCATGGGCTGCACCCTCTCCGGCATAGTATGGCTGAACGGCCACGCATGGCTGGTCAATGCCGGCGACAGCAGGACCTACATCTTCCGCGACGGGCTCATCCAGCAGATATCATACGACGACGAGAACCCCGACGGTGCACTGACGAACTGCATAGGAGGAGGCACCGAGACCACTCTGGCCGTGTTCGAGATCACCGAGAGGCTCAGGGACGACGACATAGTGCTCGTGTGCTCCGACGGCCTGGGCGACGTTGCCGACGACGACACCCTGGAGTACTGGCTCACCAACTCGCCAAGGCCCGCTGAGGACCTGCTGGACTGGGCTGAGGAGAACGGCTCCAGCGACAATATAAGCATAATAGCCGCCGTCATCGGCGGCGGAGACTTTGCCAGTGCGGAAGGGCCCGACGACGACGGCCGCTTCGATGCATGGGCTTGATTATCAGACAGTATGGCAATAGCACTGGAATTCAGGAAAACGGACGAGGACCTCACCGGCAGGAGCAAGTGGTGGGGCTTTCCCGACATGCCGGAGTCGCTGGAATACCCTGAGGTCCCAATAGACGAGGACTACAGCGACCCTCTCACCTTCATCTGCCAGATACGCTGCGAAGAGCTGGCGGAACTTGACACCGAGGGCCTGCTCCCCCACGAAGGCATGCTCTGGTTCTTCGGCTCGCTGGACTACTTCCTCGGCAACCCCGAAGCCGAGTGCAACCCCGGCATGGGAGAGTGGCAGGCACCATTCTTCAAGGTGCTGTACAGCAAGGACTGCGGCACCCTGCACACGCACGTTACCGTATATGACGACGGCACCCCGGCCTGCATGCCTGCCGAAGCCATATCATTCAGGAAATGCGACGATACGTCAGACGACACCCGCCTGCTGGGCAGACCGTACCTGCAGGAAATAAACGAACAATATCACGATTATGTCAGCCTTTTACAGATTGACGAAAACGATGACTGGGGCCTTCGTTTTTATGACTGTGGCATGCTTTGCATGCTGCTCCAGCCCCAGGACCTTGAGGAACGCAGATTCCAGTACACAAAATGTTACCTACACTCATTCTGATTCACTGAACATGAAGAAGCAAATGAAGGAAATGCTCAAGCTCTGCAAGGCAATAGCCAAGAATGACGCAGACAACAATGCCCGCTGGAAGAACCTCCAGCTGGTTCCCGAGGCCTACGAGAAGCTCGTGGCCCTTCCCCTGGACTTTGACGAGGAGGTGAACGCCGCCAACCGCGTGGACCTCATCGGGCACTTCGCTGACTGCATCAGCGAGCTGGACATCCCCCGTTTCAGCCTCAGGATGAGAGAGTATCAGCTCTCTATCTATGACCAGGCCGAAGGATGCGAGACCCGCAGGCAGGACATCGAAAAGGACATCGAAAGGCTCAAGGACTACCTGAACCCTCTCGTCTCGGTTAACGCATTCTGCCGCAAGTACAACCGCCACCTGAGGTTCGACAACGTAGAACGCAGCCCCGAATGGGAGAAGGTGATCTACGAGGTCGAGAAGGAAGTGGACGAGGAACTTAAGGGAGAGCCCCGCGGAATGGGATTCTGCTACTCCTACTGGTCAGCCAAGAAAGCAGCGCTGGCAAGGCACGGAATCGAATGGGCGAGCCCGAGTGCCACCAACCCAGGAGTGATATTCGACTGATCTACAGCAGCGCGAGCAGCCTGGAGATGATGAATCCCAGGTAGTTGCCCACTGCATATCCTATGATGCCTATTGAAAGACCCGCCACGATCACGCGGCGGTTTTTCATTGCCGCTGCTATCATGGGCACGAACGGAGGCGAGCAGATGAAGGTCACTGAGCTTACCACCATGGTGTCGGAGTCGATGCGCAGCAGCTTCGCGAACAGCACCTGCAGCAGCAGCGAGCCGAAGATCACGAGCGTGAGGTATCCGAGTATGGCAAGTCCTCCCTGCATGTTCAGGTTCTTGAGGTTGGCCATGGATGCCACCACTATGCAGAACACGTATATGCAGTACATGCCCACGTCGTAGGCGTAAGGCAGGGCGCGCACCTTGGGAATGAAGGAAGCCGCTATGCCGAAGGTCGTGAGCGCCAGTATGAACACAGTCATGAACGGAGCCTTGGGGAAGAGCAGGGTCACTCCGTATGCCGCACCGCACACCACTGCCACGATGCCGATGAGCTTAGCGAGAGTTATGAGGCCGCTGCGGGTGCCGAGGCCCTTGTAGGGGTTCTCCTCCTGAGCCACGCTGACCGACTCGTCGTGCGGGGTCTCGTTGGGAAGGAACCTGCGGAAGAGCTTTATGCCTATGGCCACCAGGAACATCAGGTACAGGAAGCTGATGACCATGTCGTAGCCGTTGAGGAGCAGGAAGGTCTCCTCTGAGACGCCCAGCATGCTCTTCAGCGATGCCAGGTTGATGGTTCCGCCGGTGTACACGCCGGTGAGCATTCCGCCTATGTTGGCGGCAGTGTCGGCTCCGCTGGCGGAGGCGTCGATGGTCCTGCCGAAGACGAGGTATCCGGCCATGACGGCCAGCACTACCGCGATCATTCCGGTGAAGAGGGCCAGCACCTGGCTGCGGGTCTCACTCTTCTTGAAAGTGCAGCCCAGCAGCATCAGGGGGATGGCTATGGGCACCATCGCACTGCTCAGGATGTCCTGAATTCCGGCGGCGCCGGACGGCAGGCTCAGCCCGGGCACGAGCCCTATGTTTCCTAACAGAATACCCAGGAGGTACAGGATCAGCACCGGGCCTATCTTGCCCACCCAGCGCACACGCCTGCAAAGCCACAGGACTGCTGCGGGGGCAAGCAGGAACACAAGCACAAGAAGAATGTTCCAGACCATCAGAATGCGAACTTGAAAATCTCGTATGCCATCACACCGCTCACGATCAGCTTCATTCCGGTGCCGCAGATGAAGCCCAGGAAGGCACCTATGCTGGCCTTGAACGAAGCCCATACGCCACGGTCCTGAACCAGGAAGTCACCGAGGAACGCTCCAATGAGCGAGCCCACGATCATTCCCACGGGAGGAATGAACATTCCTGCGAACAGACCGACTATGGCACCTATGGAAGCACCCTTGTTGCCTCCGGTCACCTTGGTGAACCAGGCCGGGACCACATAGTCGAGCACCGTCACGACGATGGTTATGGCAAGCCACACGAAAAGGAAGGTGAGAGTCATGGGATTGTCTGCCGTCTGAGACGAGAAATACACGAGCAGCATGCCCACCCAGCTGATAGGAGGACCGGGCAGCCCGGGCACTATGCTGCCCACCAGGCCGATGAGCGCACAAATGATGGCGAATACTATCAAAACTGTCATATTGCAAATATAATTAATTATCTTTGCTATGATATCGCAACGGATACGAATATGTTTGAAAAGCAAGTATATACAAGCAGGCGCCAGGCGCTTGTGAAGGCTATGGGTTCAGAGAGCGGAATTCTGCTCTTCATCGGAAATGCAGAGTCTCCCGCACAGTACAGAGACAACGGCTACAAGTGGCGTCAGGACAGCAACTGGCTGTATTTCTGGGGCATAGACGAGCCCCTCTTCGCCGCCACCATCGATCTTGAGAGCGGAGAGGAGACCATCTGGTCGACCGACTTCGATGTCGACGACATCATCTGGATGGGCCCCATGCCCTCGGTCAGTGAGCAGGCTGCCGGCGTAGGCGTGAGCAGGACCGCACCCTACGGCGCGCTCGACGAGTACATCGCCAAGGCACGCGCAGCCGGCCGCAGGATACACTTCCTGCCGGCAAGCCGCTACTACAACGCAATCAAGCTCTCAAAGCTCACCGGAGTCCCTGCAGACGACTGCTTCAGCGCCGGCAAGGCAGGCTGCCCCGCCGCATCGGAGGCATTCGTGAAGGCAGTGATCGGCCTGCGCCTCATCAAGGAAGAGAGGGAGATCGCAGCCATCGACGCTGCGTGCGACCTCGGCTACGAGATGCATACCATAGCCCGCAAGGGCATCAGGCTCGGCCGCATCGAGCAGGAGATAGTGGGTGATATGGAGGCCGTGACCCTCGCCAATGGCTGGGGCGTCAGCTTCGCCACCATCCTCACCCAGCACGGCGAGATATTCCACTGCCACTCGCACGAGATGCCCGTGGCTCCCGGCAAGCTCATGGTCATAGACGCCGGCGCCGAGACCAACATCCACTACGCATCGGACTTCACGAGAACCTACCCCACCGGAGGAGTGTTCACCCAGAAGCAGAGAGACATATACCAGACCGTGTTCGAGTGCAACGAACTGGCATTCAGCATGGCACGCCCCGGTGTGGAGTACCGCGACTGCCACCTTGCAGTTGCCCGCCACATGCTCGAGAACCTGCGCGACCTCGACCTGGTGCGCGGTAACATCGACGACATGGTGTCAGAGGGCATCGCAGGCCTGTTCATGCCTCACGGGCTCGGCCACAACATGGGCCTTGACGTGCACGACATGGAAGACCTGGGCGAGAACCTCGTGGGCTACGACGAAGGTCAGACCCGCAGCAGCCAGCTGGGCCTCGGTTCACTGCGCATGGCGCGCAAGCTCCAGCCCGGCCACGTGATGACCGACGAACCCGGAATCTACTTCATCCCCGCCCTCATCGAGAGCTGGAAGAAGGACGGAAGCGACAAGGGATTCGTGAACTACGCCAAGCTCGCGGACTACTACGACTTCGGCGGCATACGCCTCGAGGACGACCTCCTGGTGACCGAAGGCGGAGCGCGCAGGCTCGGCTCGAAGCGTCTGCCCATCGCTCCCGACGACGTTGAATCAGCAATGGCAAACGACTAGAATATGGGACTACTCGAAGGAAAGGTTGCGCTGATCACAGGCGCGTCAAAGGGCATAGGAAAGGCCATAGCCCTGAAGTTCGCATCCGAGGGTGCTGACATAGCTTTCACCGACATCTGCATAAACCCCGACACGGTGGCTGAGCTGGAGGCCCTGGGCGTAAAGGTCAAGGCCTACGAATCCGACGCGGCCGACTTCGCCGCCACGCACAGCGTTGTGGATCAGATAGTTGCCGACTTCGGCCGCATTGACGTGCTGGTGAACAATGCCGGCATCACGAAGGACGGCCTTATGCTCCGCATGGAAGAGGAGCAGTGGGACGCCGTCATCAACGTAAACCTCAAGTCGGCCTTCAACTTCACCCACGCGGTAGTACCGGTGATGTCGAAGCAGCGCTGCGGAAGCATCATCAACATGAGTTCCGTTGTGGGCGAGCACGGCAATGCCGGTCAGACCAACTACTCTGCCTCCAAGGCTGGTCTCATAGGGCTTGCCAAGTCCATCGCCAAGGAGATGGGCCCCCGCGGCATACGCGCCAACTGCATAGCTCCCGGATTCATCATCTCCGACATGACTGCGGCCATGCCCGAGGAGGTGCGCCAGGCCTGGATAAAGACCATCCCGCTGCGGCGCGGTGGCACGGTGGAAGACGTTGCCAAGGTGGCGCTCTTCCTGGCCAGCGACCTGTCGTCGTACGTCAGCGGGCAGGTGATCAGCTGCTGCGGAGCAATGAACTGCTGATTCCCTGACAATGATTGACAAACGCCTGCTTAAACTGAACTTCAAGACTTTTACCTCGGCAATCGCTGATCTGGCGCTGCCGAGGGTTTGTGTTGTGTGCGGGCAGGGGCTGATGCCCGAGGAGCGGCACATCTGCCTGGAGTGCCTCGCGGACCTGCCGCTCACGCGCTTCTCGGGCATGTCGCACAACCCCATGGCCGACCTCTACAACGCCCGGATCGAGGCAGATTTCTACCAATACGCGACGGCGCTCTTCTATTACAGCGCGACGTCGCCGTATAGGAAAATTACGCAGGCGCTGAAGTACCACAGGGACTTCGGGGCGGGGCGGATGTTCGCGCGGATGCTGGGCGAGGAGCTCAAGGCAAGCGGGCAGTACGCCGACGTCGACCTCGTGGTGCCCGTGCCGCTGCACTGGACCAGAAGGCTCAGGAGGGGGTACAACCAGGCGGAGATCATAGCCCGCGAAGTGGCCTCGGCGCTTGGCGCACGCATGGACTCAAGGGCGCTCAGGAGAGTCAGGAGGACAGCGACCCAGGTGCGGCTGACGGGCAAGGACAGGGCGGCGAACCTGGCCGGTGCGTTCAGGGCCGCCGGCTCACCGGCACTGGCCGGCGCGCACCATGTGCTCCTCATCGACGACGTGTTCACCACCGGTGCCACCCTCGCGGCCTGCTATGATGCCCTCCGGCAGCAGATTTCGCCCGAAAAACGCATCTCGATAGCCACTCTGGGGTTTGTGCAGAACGGATAATTGATTATCTTTGTATCCCGATTGGACGTAGTCCAACTTTTACCAAATGCTGAAATACATTGAAAATGCAGGTCTGCGCAAAGTAGTCCTGTCAGATGAAACGAGTATCTACAAGCTGGAGTCCGATCGGATTCAGAATAACTATTATATCGTCAGCAGCAAGGGCACAAGGCGTCTGATGGCTTCTCCGGAAGTCGTCGGATACGATTCCTATCTGGCTATGGGTCCCGCCACCACGGCAGGCCTGAAGTATCTGAAGAACAACGGGCTGTCTGAGAACGTAAGCATCCTGACCATCCTCCGCGGCGGCCTCAACTACCCTCTCGAGGAATGCTGCAGCAAGACGGGCATCAACGTCAAGGGCATCAACTTCGTGTCCTGTGAGAGAGTGATCGACAGAGGCGTCATAACCGGCCTCAACATCAAGTACGAGAAGCTGCATCCTGAGAAGGACTGCGTGCTCATGATTGGCGACATAATCGCATCGGGCGACACCCTGCGTATGTGCCTCGGCAAGGTGGCAGAGATCTTCAACAGGTTCGGCGGCAGCTTCAAGAAGGTGGTGTTCTTTACCATCGGAGGCACCAAGGCCATCAGCATCATGGAGCACATGACCGACGATTTCCGCCAGATGTGGCCTGACTTCCAGGGCTTCGAATGCTTCTTCTACGAAGGCATCTTCTCGGTTTACGAAAACTACGGAGTCACCGGCGTGAACACTCCCGACATCGACTTCGGCTGGCAGGACGGCATCATCAGCCCCGAGTTCCGCGCCTACATAGTGAACGACCCCAACGCCCTTTTCGAGAAGTGCATCATCTACGACGGCGGCGCCCGCAGATACGAGATCTACGCCCACATCGAGGAAGTGCTAGAGTACTGGAACTCCCTGCTCGCGGCGGCTCCCCACACCAACATCAGCCACTTCATAGAGGAGAAGATAGGATACAGCCCCGACACCGACTACGACGAGTGGCTGGACATCACCCGCCTTCAGGGCCTCCCCGGCACCGAGGAACTGTTCTACAAGGAGCAGGACTTCATCGCAAGGTCGCTCAAGCGCAAGCTCGCCGAGATATGCAACATCCGCCTGGACGAGTTCAAGAAGAAAATGACCCAATATAAATAATCACAATGCGTACAGACAAACCAACCGTCGATTACGACTACACCAACAGCGTCGTAAACGAGAAAGGACGCAAGTCCAACCTCACTATGTTCATGATCATGCTGGGATTCACCTTCTTCTCAGCAAGCATGTGGGCCGGCCAGAACCTGGCTGCAGGCCTTGACTTCAAGGGATTCATCCTCGCCCTCATCCTCGGTGGCGCGATCCTCGGTGCCTACACCGGAGCACTCGGTTTCATCGGCGCAGAGAGCGGACTCACCCTCGACATGCTCGCACACCGCAGCTTCGGAAAGAAGGGAAGCTGGCTGCCCAGCGCAATGATCAGCTTCACCCAGATCGGCTGGTTCGGCGTAGGTCTTGCCATGTTCGCAATCCCCATCGCGAAGGAGCTCCTCGGACTTGACGTGACTCCCGAGCACATGCCCATCGCCGGTTATCTGCTCGTCCTGCTTGCAGGTGTCTGCATGACCGCATCGGCATACTACGGAATCAAGGGCCTCACCGTCGTGAGCTACATAGCAGTTCCCCTCGTCGCCATTCTCGGCACCACCGCAATGATACTTGCTGTGACCAGAGGAGACTCCACCCTCATCGAGCAGTTCGCCCGCGGAACCAAGGACATGACCGTCATCGCAGGCGCAGGCCTCGTGATCGGCAGCTTCGTCTCTGGCGGTACGGCAACGCCCAACTTCTCGCGCTTCGCAAAGAACGGCTGGATCGGTGCAATCGTGACGGTGGTCGCATTCTTCCTCGGCAACTCCCTGATGTTCTTCTTCGGTGCCGTCTCAAGCATCTACGTAGGCGGTAACGACATCTTCGAGGTCATGCTGAACCTCGGCCTCTTCTGGTCAGCCACCATCGTGCTCGGCCTCAACATCTGGACAACCAACGACAACGCCCTCTACACCTCAGGCCTCGGCCTCAGCAACATCTTCGGCATCAAGAAGAAGACCATGGTGCTCGTTGCAGGTATCATCGGTACCGTTGCCGCCGTATGGCTGTACTGGAACTTCTGCGGCTGGCTCAACGTGCTCAACTGCACCCTTCCTCCCGTAGGCATCATCCTCATTCTCAGCTACTTCATGAACCGCAAGAAATATCTTGACGGCACAAAGGAAGTAAAGACAGTCAACTGGTTCGCCATTGCAGGCGTAGTGCTTGGTGCAGTGGTTGCCAACCTCCTGAAGTGGGGCATCCCTTCAATCAACGGCATGACAGTGGCAGCTGTGATATTCGTAATCGGAGAACTTATCCAAAGAAAGCAATAAATGAAAGAAAGAATAATCGCAGCGGCCATGCTGCTCGCCTGCACCCTCGCAGGCGCACAGACATTCTCCAGCCCCCTTTCGACTGAGAAGAAGCCTTGGACCGGCGTACCCACGTGCCAGGCAGACGACTACAAGTTCATCGTGCTTCCCGACAAGACGGGCGGCAGCGACACCGGCGCGTTCGAGACGGCCATCCAGGAGATCAACCGCCTTGCTCCCGCCTTCGTGATCAACGTCGGCGACCTCGTGGAAGGCTTCGTGAGCGACGTGAAGTACTCTGAGCCCCAGTGGGCCGACATGATGCAGAGGCTCTCCAAGCTCGAGGTGCCTTTCTTCCTCTGCGGCGGCAACCATGACCTCTCAAGCCAGGCGCAGACCGACGACTACATCCGTCGCTTCGGCTGCACCTACTACAGCTTCAGCTTCGGCCCCGACCTCTTCCTGGTGCTCGACACCGAGGAACACAGCGGAAGGGCCATCTCCGAAAAGCAGGTGGAGTACTTCAAGAACGTGATGAACGGCTGGAACGGCCGCCACATCTATGTGTTCATGCACGATCCCCTCTGGTATCCCCAGAACCACGGCGGCTACGAGTTCATCGACAGCATGCTGCAGGGCCACCAGTACACCGTTTTCAGCGGCCACACCCACATGTACTACTATGAGGAGCGCGGCGGCATGGAGTACTATGTGGTTGCAACCGCAGGCGGTGACTCCGAGCTGCGCGGCGCCGAGGTGGGCGAATTCGACCACTACATGATGGTGTCTGCCCGCGACGGCAAGCCCGCGATCGCAAACATCCCCATCGGTGCAATGGTAGCCAATGACGTGGTGAGCAACAAGAACGCCGCACTCGTGGGCGCACTGCTCAGCAGCGGCTTCTTCAAGGCTCCCTACCTCACATTCAACCAGCCTGTACCCGAGACCTTCCGCTTCACCCTGTCGGCCGACAACACCACAGGCGAGAAGATGTACTATTCCTTCGCTCTTCCTGAGGACAAGGGCATCACCTTCGAGCCCGCATGCGGCGAGGGCACCCTCGACCCGCACGAGACCCGCACATTCACCATCAACGCCAAGTGCGGCAAGGGCTGCAAAGAGGTCGGACGCATCCCCATCGCAGTCACCAACGGATTCGAGATGAACGGCTCGATGAAGAAGGTGGAGCATACCGTGAACCTCTTCACCGACTACACCAGGACCCTTCCTCTCGGCTGCAGGGACGAGATCCGCTGCACAGACCCCTACAAGATTGAAGAGAGCTGGGACTACCACGGAACCGACGACGGCACGTTCGACATCGAGGTCGACCACGACAAGACCTGCATCAGGGTGGCCGTGTTCCTGCATGACGACATCCGCGCAACCGACAAGCTCTACGTCATCTTCCAGTCCGGCGGACAGACCAAGGAGTACGAGTGCAAGCTTGACGACGGCGTAGTGCACATCCCCCTGAAGATGGTCAAGGACAATAAGTTCACCCTCAACGTCAAGTGGATAGACAACGACGACGTCAAGGAGCTCGACCCCTCAGTCCTCTGGTGGAGACTCCCCGACAAGCCGGCTGAATACACTCTACAGTAATGAAGAAAGGTAGCCTGCTACCTGTCCTTATCCTCACGGTGGCCGCGTTCGTGTTCAACACGAGCGAGTCGGCCCCCATAGGTCTGCTCACCGACATATCGGCCGACCTCGGAATAAGCGAGGCGAGGGCCGGATTCCTCATATCAGCATACGCATGGGTGGTGGCGATAATGTCGCTGCCACTCATGATGGCATGCTCGCATGTCGAATACAGGAAGCTGATGATAGGCATCGTAGGCCTCTTCGTGGCAAGCCATGTGGTGTCGGGACTTGCGACCGGATACTACATGCTCATGTTCTCGAGAATGGGAGTCGCCTGCGCGCACTCGCTGTTCTGGGCCGTAGCCACGCCAATCGCCGTGGAGGTCTCGCCCAAAGGCAGGCGGGCTCTGGCGATGAGCCTGATAATGACGGGCACGTCAGTGGCACAGATAATCGGCCTGCCGATAGGACGCATGGTGGGCCTTGCCCTTGGCTGGAGGATGACCTTCATCTGCATAGGCTCCGTGGCGGCGATAGTGCTTATCCTTCTCATCCTGGCATTCCCAAAGGTAGAGAACAACACCGTCTTCTCGGTCAGCGAGCTCCCGAGGATGCTCAGGAACAGAAGGCTGCTCGCCATATACGCCATAATCGTACTTCTTGTCACCGGTCACTTCACCGCATACAGCTACATCGAGCCCTTCCTGCTGCAGATTGCAGGTCTGCCGCAGAACACCATCACCGTCGTGCTGATGATCTTCGGTCTGGCCGGTATCATAGCCAGCGCGATATTCTCGAAGAACTTCCCCTCACAGCGCACCGTGCTCACTGTCGTCTCGTTCGTGGGAATCACCATCGGGCTCGCACTGCTGGGGGCTGCGTCAGCATCGCTCTGGACAATCACTGCACTGTGCATATTCTGGGGCATAGCAATGACCTTCATGAACCTGGTGTTCCAGGCAGAGCTGATGGCTGCAGAGAAGAAGGCCACCACGGTGGCGATGGCCCTGTACTCAGGCCTCTTCAACGTAGGCATAGGCGCCGGCCCGGTGATCGGCGCATGGGCGATAAACGGCCCTGGCCTGCACACGGTGGGCTACATAGGAGCAGCCATAGCCCTTGTGGGCTCGGCCGTATCGGTATGGTTCCTGATGCGCGGGCGCAGGCTAGAAGTCGAAGCCCGCTGAGATCACGTAGTTCACTTTCCTGTCGAAAGTCGACCAGCAGACCCTTGCACGTATGGGTCCGCCTATGGTGTTGTAGCTGAGCTGACCGCCCAGTCCGAGGACTGTCCTGCTATGGTCAGAGAACATCTCGTCGATGCTGTAGCTGCTGTCGAAGCCACCGGCCATTGCCGAGACGTAGAAGTTCTTGGCAGGGTTCACACGGAGTTCGGCATTCGCCACAAGCAGGTTGTTGCTGCAGACGCACATCTGCTGGAAGCCTACGAAAGGTATCTGCTGCTCCCAGTAACGTCCTTCCATGAATCCACCCACGGCGTTGCAGGCGTAGAAGCAGGGCTCCGATGACATGATGCTGCGGGCATGGACGTCAGCCACCAGCGACACATGCTGCCCGAAGCTGAAGGCGTGGCCGAAGTCGAACGAGACTATGGGGCAGCTGTTCTTGAAGTAATATTCCGCCTTGGCTTTCAGGTCTAGACCCCTGCGGGGGAAGTACTTGCTGTCGTATGTGAATATGTCTACATTCACGAAGGCCAGGGGGAAGTCTCCGTTGATGTACGGATCCAGCTCATCGACCCCGCCGCCGGCTCCAACCCTTCCGTCACCACCGCTTACGTCACCGACGATGAACTGACTCAGCAGCTTCTTGGTCAGATAGTGCCTGTTCTTGACACCTGCCTGCATGTTGAGTGCGGTCCATCTGCTGTTAGACAGGTACACTGACTCCTCGTGGCCACGGTACATCGAGTTGATCAGCAGGTTGGATGTGGTGACCTGATAGTCATGGTTGCTGTTGAACCACTTGAACTCCGCATTGATCGTGGGCAGGGCCAGAATATCGAAGGAATAGTGCAGCCTGGTGTAGAAGTTTTGGGCTATCCTGGTCTCGAATTCCAGCTTCGAGCCCTCGAGCTTGTTGGTGTTCAGGCCAAGATTCAGCAGCAGGGCGGCCCAGTCCTGGGTATCCATCCTGACGCCAAGCCCAAGCTGGTGCACGGGCTTCTTGATGCAGTCGAACTGCAGGCGGTAGGGTTCCTCGGAACCCAGCAGAGAATATGTGGCAGTCTCGAATGCGGGCACCGACACTATCTCCTGCATGGCCTCATCAAGGTCGGCCTTGCCGATCTTCTTGGTGACGTCGAGGCCTATCTTGCGCATCATGGTGCGGGACTCGCGGTCGCTCATGCCGGGGAACTCGATGGCAGACACGCTCACGGGGTGCTGGGCAATGTCGGTCGCGGGGCGGGCCTGAAGGCGGGGCGCACCGGACTTGACATGGCTCCTGACCTCCTTGAGCTCCTCCTCATGCAGCTTGGCGGCCCTGTAGCCGCGGGTTATCATGGTATCTATCGCCTCAGTCTCGAAGCTCAGCATTCCATAGCCCTCGAGGTCGGGCCTGATGAGAATGTCGGCCTCGCCAATGTTCTTGTTGTATGCATCCTGGCCCAGCATCTTGATGAAGCGCATCACGATGTTGCCTATGTTGTCGACCTCCGAATTCTCGGCAGCGGCGGCTGAAAGCTCCACGCCTATCACATAGTCGGCGCCCATCGCGCGGGCAAGGTCAGCCGGGAAGTTGTTTCGCGTGCCACCGTCGACGAGGACCATGTCGCCGGTCCACACGGGCGAAAACAGGCCGGGGATCGACATGGTGGAGCGCATGGCGTCGCGTACGTCGCCGTTGCCCCAGTTCTTGGCCTTGCAGCTGGCCATGTCGGTGGCCACGGCAAAGTAAGGTATGGGCAGAGTCGAGAAGGCTATGCTGTCCTGATAGCCCACGGTGAGGCTGGCGAGCAGATTGTTGATGTTGAAGCCGACCACATAGCCCGACGGGAGCGAGCTGGCGATGGTGTTGAGACCGCTCTGGGTAGAGAGGTCGCCGGCACCGGCACCGAGGTCAAGGTCCTTGATATGCTTGGGATTGTCGGCAGCGTTCTCGTAGTGGAACGGCACCGTGAGGACGTACTTCGAGCGATACTCCTTCTCCTTGTATGGCTTGTATCTGGGAGAGATGTCGTCAGACAGCGTCAGGTTCCAGTCCTGCTCCTTGAGAAGGGAGTCGAGCTGGTCGGCAGTGTATCCCATGGAATAGAGGCCGCCCATGAGGCCGCCCATGCTGGTGCCGCAGATCATGTCGATGGGGATTCTCATCTCCTCGAGAACCTTCATGACACCGACGTGTGCCGAACCGCGGGCACCGCCACCGCTGAGCACCAGAGCCACCGTGGGCCTCTGCTGGGTGCGGCGCACCTTGTCCATCTTCGCCTTCATTTCGGAAATGAACCTGGCATCGGCTTCGGGGTCAACAGTGTCGGCAGAAAGCCCGTTGGGATAGCCCTGGGCGAACGTCAGAACACCGGTCAGCAGAAATATGAGAGCAAGTGAGATACGTTTCATGTCGCTAATATACGAACATTCATTTTAATTATGTAAATTTGAAGGATATAGAGCCTTATATTTATGACACGTCGTACAATCCTCATCCTCATTGCATCAGCCATGCTCTGCGCATGCACTGCAACCACCGACAAGAGCGAAGTCCTGGGAGCTGTGGACTTCACAAAAGTCAAGATCACTGACAGCTTCTGGAGGCAGCGCCTCGATGTGAACGAGAAGGTCACCATCCCCCACGCAATCAAGAAATGCTACGACGAGGGCAGAGTGGACAACTTCATCTTCGCCGGAGGCCTGAAGGAAGGAAAGTTCAGGGGCCACTTCGGCTTCGACGACAGCGACGTCTACAAGGTCCTCGAGGGCATGGCATACAGCTACAGCGTGAGTGGCGACGAAGCCGTCAGGCAGCAGATGGACACCCTCATCAACTACATTGCCGCCGCACAGCAGCCCGACGGTTACCTGTACACCCCCTACACCCTCAAGTGCAGGGACTACATGAACCTCTGGTGCACCTACGACAAGAAGCGCTACGACAACCTCTCCAACAGCCATGAGTTCTACAACATGGGCCACATGTACGAGGCCGCCGTGGCTCATTACATCGCCACGGGCCAGAGAAATTTCCTCGACATAGCAATAAAGAGCGCCGACCACATCTACAGCCTGTTCGGCCCCGGAAAGACCGAGGCTATGCCCGGCCACGAGGAGATCGAGATCGGCCTCCTGAGGCTCTACAGGGTCACTTCAGACTTCAGATACCTCGAGCTTGCCAAGACCTTCATGGACCGCCGCGGCCACGGAATCATGGGCTTCAACCCCTACTTCCAGGACCAGAAGCCGGTAGTGGAGCAGTTCGAGGCCATGGGCCACGCGGTACGCGCCAACTACCTCTACACCGCAATGACCGACTACGCCGCCCTCTCAGGCGACAAGGACTATGAGACCGCGGTCGACAGCCTCTGGGAGAACGTGGTGAACAAGAAGCTCTACCTCACGGGAGGACTCGGATCCAACCCCGCCGGCGAGGCGTACGGCGAGAACTTCGTGCTCCCCAACAACGGCTACGCCGAGACCTGCGCATCCATCGCGGGCGTATACTGGAACCAGAAGATGTTCCTGCTGCACGGCGAAGCGAAGTACATCGACGTGCTGGAGAGGATACTCTACAACGGCCTAATCGCCGGCATCTCGCTTGACGGCACCAAGTTCTTCTACCCCAACATGCTCAGCACCGAGAACGCAGGCGACGGATTCAACCGCGGCCAGGCTGGGCGCTCAGAGTGGTTCGACTGCTCATGCTGCCCCACCAACGACGTGCGCTTCATATCGTCGTTCCCCGGATACGTCTATGCCGTCAAGGGCAAATCGATATACGTGAACCTCTACGTCGAGGGCAAGGCCGAGATCAAGCTCGGCGGAAAGAAGGTCAGCATCAGCCAGAAGACAGAATACCCCTGGAGCGGCGACATCGAGATCACCGCAGGCACATCGGGCGACTATGCGCTCATGCTCCGCATCCCCTGCTGGGCACAGAACAGGCCCGTTCCCGGCACCCTCTACACCTACGCCGACGGCCGTGAAGCCGGCTGGAGCGTAGCAGTGAACGGGCAGAGCGTGGACTGCACGCTCGAGGACGGATACTGCCGCGTCGACCGCAAGTGGAAGAAGGGCGACAAGGTTAGCGTATCGCTCGACATAAACCCCCGCACCGTGGTTGCCGACAGCCGCGTGGCCGACCTCACTGGCTTAGTCGCAGTCGAGCGCGGACCTATCGTATACTGCGCCGAAGGCATTGACAACGAGGGCATCAGCGTGTTCTCAGAGCCCTTGGACGCATGCTCGGAGTTCACCACCGGAACAACAGAGATAGAGGGCGTGAAGGTCGGCACCATCAATGCCGACGGAAGAATCAATTTCGTACCATACTATGCATGGAACCACCGCGGACGCGGAGACATGACCGTATGGCTGAGACGTTGCACAGAATAAAAACCACAGAATATGAAAAGACTTGTCGCAGCCATTGCGCTGCTTGTTTGCACACTCCCTATGTGGGGTCAGAGAATCATCACCCGCGATTACGCACAGTTCGGAAGATATGAGGAGGCCGACGTCATGCTGGCTGCACAGCCCGACCCGGGCAGGGTCGTGATCATGGGCGACTCCATCACCGACAACTGGGCACGCATGCGCCCCGGCTTCTTCGCCAGCAACGGCATCATAGGCCGCGGAATCAGCGGCCAGACCACGCCCCAGATGCTTCTGCGCTTCAGGCGTGACGTCATCGAGAACCACGCGGTAGCCGTGGCCATACTCGCCGGAACCAACGACATCGCCGGCAACAACGGCCCCACTCCCCTGCAGGAGATCGTGGACAACATCGCCAGCATGTGCGACCTCGCAAAGGCCAACGGCGTGCGCCCGCTCATCTGCTCAGTGCTCCCCGCACACAGATATCCCTGGTCACCCGAGATGCGCCCCGACATCCACATCCCCGCACTCAACGAGATGCTGAAGAAGCTTGCGGCCGACAAGGACATCACCTACGTCGACTTCTTCGCCGCAATGGTCGACAGCAATCCTAAGAACGAGAACGGCCTTGCACGCAAGCTCGCACGCGACGGCGTTCACCCTACCAACGAGGGCTACGAGATCATGGAGAGCGTGCTGCTCGACAACCTCAAAGACGAGATGGCCGCACACGCCGCAGCACACGCAGGCAAGGAGATCAAGCTCGCCAGCTACAACATCCGCAACTGCAACGGAATGGACAAGACCAGGAGCTACATCCGCGTAGGCGAGGTCATACACAGCTTCGGAGCCGACGCCGTGGCTCTCCAGGAAGTTGACCTGGGCACAGGCCGCAACGAGGGCGATGACATCACCGCGATACTTGCAGAGATTACAGGAAAGGTGCCCACCTTTGCCAAGGCCGTCGACATGGACGGTGGTTGGTACGGTGTGGCAATGCTCACCAGCGAGCTTCCCAGCCACACCAAGTACGTGCCCCTTCCCGGCAGGGAGGAGCAGCGCGTGCTGCTGATGGCAGAGCTCTCAGACTACATCTTCTGCTGCACCCACCTCTCACTAGTGAAGGAGGACAGGCTCGCTTCCGTCGACATCATCAACAATGAAGTTGCAGCCTTCGCAAAGGGTACGGGAAAGCCCGTGTTCATCTCAGGCGACTGGAACGACATGCCTGATTCAGAGGTGATCGCAAAGATTGAAGAGAACTTCGAGATACTTACAGACAAGTCAGTCTTCACCTTCCCCGCCGACGTACCGGACAGGACCATCGACTTCATAGCAAGATGGAAGGGCAGCCCCAAGGGCAAGCTTGACAAGGTAAGCGGAACAAGCGTTCCCGCTGTTCCCACAGCCTCAGACCACAGACCTGTAGCCGTAACTGTAAAATAATGACTGACAAACTGATAGCTCTCATCAAGCAGGAAGTCATCCCTGCTCTGGGATGCACCGAGCCCATAGCCGTGGCACTGGCGGTGGCCAAGGCCTGCGAGCTTCTTCGCGAAGCTGGCGCCGAGCCCTCGGAACTGAGTGCCGAGGTCAGCGCCAACATCCTCAAGAACGGAATGGGCGTGGGTATACCCGGCACGGGAATGGTGGGCCTGCACATAGCGGTTGCACTGGCCGCCGTGTGCGGAAAGTCGGAGTACAGGCTGGAGGTGCTCAAGGACCTCGACCCTGAAAGCGTCGCAGCCGCCAAGAAGCTTGTGGAAGACGGCAAGGTGAAGGTGGAACGCTCGCACAGGCCCGACAAGCTTTACGTGCTTGCAACGGCAACGGGCGGCGGGCACCGCGCCGAGGCAGTCGTTTCCGGCAGCCACGACACCATAACGGAACTGCGCCTCGACGGCAAAGAGCTGGAATGCGTGCAGCACACCGCGGCAGAAGTGGAGGAAAGCGCCACCGAGCTCAGCCCCGACCTGGCCAGAACCATCACAGTCAGGCAGATAGTGGACTTCGCGCTGGAGACCCCCATCGAGAAGCTGGAGTTCATAATGGACTCCGTGAAGCTGAACAAGGCCCTCTCTGACGAAGGACTAAACCACAAGTACGGCCTGCAGATAGGCCGCACCATCCTCAGCAGCCTCAACGCCGCCGTGTATGGCGATACCATCCTGACCTACGCCATGGCCAGGACGGCCGCGGCATCCGACGCCCGCATGGCAGGATGCACCCTGCCCGCAATGAGCAACTCGGGCAGCGGCAACCAGGGCATCACAGTCACGGTACCCGTGATTGCGGTGGCCGAGAAGACGGGAGCCTCACGCGAGCAGCTGATCCGCGCCCTCACCCTCGCCCATCTGGTGGCCATACACATCAAGGGCCATCTGGGCAAGCTCTCGGCGCTGTGCGGCTGCGTGATTGCCAGCACGGGATCTTCCTGCGGCATAGTGTACCTGCGTGGCGGCGGCTACGAGCAGATCTGCTCCGCCATAAAGAACATGATAGGCAACATCACCGGCATGGTATGCGACGGAGCCAAGGAAGGCTGCGCCATGAAGGTGGCATCAGGCGTGGCCTGCTCGATGCAGTCGGCCATACTGGCGCTCGACGGAATTTGCATATCGGCCAACGACGGAATAATTGAAAAGGACATAGAGAAGACAA
Source organism: Bacteroidales bacterium (assembly GCA_024401745.1). Classification (GTDB taxonomy): domain Bacteria; phylum Bacteroidota; class Bacteroidia; order Bacteroidales; family UBA932; genus Cryptobacteroides. Next base: position 11,190 of record JAKSKK010000010.1, on the reverse strand, counting down.
TCTCGAACCTCGGACGCATAGGCTCTGTTGGCATGCAGACCACCGACGAGATGATACTTGACATAATGAGCTGCAAATAATATGAAAAAACTCCTACTCATCATTGCGGCAGGCATTGCTTGCGCTGCATGCACCACAGGCAACGTTCCTGAGGCAAAGGACTCCATCACAGTAAACCTTGCCGAGAAGGGCGCCGACATCTCTCCCGACATGTACGGCATCTTCTTCGAGGAGATCAACCACTCCGGTGACGGCGGACTCCTTGCCGAGATGGTTGAGAACAAGAGCTTCGAAGACCTTGAGATGCCCGAGGGCTACTACGTCGAGGGCGACAGGATCCACCCCCCTATGCTGTATCACCACTCACAGAAGCAGATGGTGACAGGCGACTACCGCTGGACCACCGAAGCAGTTCCCGGCTGGGTGCTGGAAGGTGCTGCCACAATGGCTCTTACCAAAGAGGACCCCATGTTCGCATCGGCTCCCAACAGCCTGAAAGTCAGCGTTGACGGCCAGGCCGTGCTGGCAAACGACGGCTTCTGGGGCATGTACCTCCAAGAGGGAAAGAACTACGAGTTCCGCACCATCGTGAAGCCCTGCGAGGGCAGCAGCGTGGTTGCAAGGCTGGTGTCTGAGAACGGCGAAGTGCTCGCCGAGGCACCCGTGGAGGCCGCTGCAGGCCAGTGGAACGACGTCAGCATGGTTCTCAGCCCCAAGGCTACGGCTCAGGCAGGCAGCCTCGCATTCGCAATCGAGGGCAAGGGTGACGTGAGCTTCGACTACGTATCGCTGATGCCCGAGGAGCGCTACGCCTACGAGGGCGGCAAGCTTCCTTTCCGCAAGGACGTGGCCGAAATGCTCGTTGGCCTGAAGCCCAGGTTCGTACGCTGGCCGGGCGGATGCGTTGTGGAGGGAATCTCTTTGAATGACCGCGTAGAGTGGAAGAAGACCCTTGGCGACCCTGCAGCACGCCCCGGCATCTACGACACCTGGGGATACCACGCAAGCTACGGCTTCGGCTACCATGAGATGCTCTGCTTCTGCGAGTCCATAGGCGCAGGCGGCATGTTCGTGTGCAACGTCGGAATAGGCTGCCAGTACAGGCAGGGCGACGCCTGCAGCGAGGAGGACATACAGTTCTACATCGACGACTGCCTTGACGCCATCGAGTACGCACTCGGTCCCGTGGACTCTGAGTGGGGCGCAGTCAGGGCTCAGGCCGGACATCCCGAGCCGCTGCCGCTCAAGTATGTCGAGATAGGTAACGAGAACTGGGGCGTCGAGTACGAGAGGCGCTACAACATGTTCCACAAGGCAATCAGGGAGAAGTATCCCGAGCTCACGCTCATCTGCAACAACCGCATGGACGGCCCCGGCAGCATCGAGGAGACCGACATGATCGACCCTCACTGGTATGTGAATCCCAACTACTTCTTCGACAACACCCATCTGTTCGACAATGCCGAGCGCGGTAAATACACCGCCTACGTGGGTGAATACGCCGCCAACTCCGGCGTGGGCTCAGGCAACATGCTCGCAGCGCTCTCGGAGGCCGCATGGATAGGCGGAATGGAGCGCAACGGCGACTTTGTGAAGATGTGCTCATACGCACCCCTGCTCGAGAACAGCAACGACCGCGTATGGCCGGTGAACCTGATCTGGGTGAACTCTGCGCAGGTACTGGGCCGCAGCTCATACTATGTGCAGAAGATGGCTGCCGACAACCGTCCTGACTACAATGTGGCCGTGAGCGCATACGAAAGCGCACAGACGCCCGCAGAGTACGAGTGCGGAAAGATCTCGCTCGGTACGAACGGGACAGCGACAGAATTCAAGGACCTCACCGTCACCGTCGACGGGGAGGCCAAGGCTATCGACCTCGGCACATTCGACGCGAAGAAGGGCGACTGGAGCTACGCTGACGGCGTGCTCTGCCAGACTTCGCTTGGCGAGGGTTCGGTATGCACCTTCGAGGGCAAGTACGAGGGCAGCTACTCGGTGGACGTCAAGTTCCGCAGGACCAAGGGCAATGAAGGCTGCTACGTAGGCTTTGCCATGACAGACGACGCAATGAACGGCTACCGATGCTCAGTGGGCGGCTGGAACGACACCAAGACCGCCATCGAGAAGGTGATGAGCAACAGCGGCACCGGCACCAGCACGGCTGAGTGCAGCCTCATCACAGGCGAGTGGCAGACGCTCCACCTGGATGTGACGGGTGGCAAGAGCACACTCTACATCGACGGAGAGAAGATCGTGGAGAACGAGATGCTGGAGGAATGCGCAACATACTATGCTGCAGGATTCGACGAGGCTGCGTCAGAGGCAGTGATCAAGGTCGTGAACCGCAGCTGCAAGGTATATCCTCTGAATGTGACTCTCGTGGGCGCCGGCAAGGTTGCCCGCAGCGGCAAGGTGATCACCCTCGCTGCCGAGAACGCCACCGACGAGAACACCTTCGAGGACACGATGAAGATCAGCCCCGTCGAGAGCCGCTGGAACGGCTTCGGCAAGAACTTCACCTACGAGCTCCAGCCCTACTCCTACACCGTGCTGAGGGTGAAGGTGAAGGTCGACTACTGACTGACCGGGGAGCGGATGATGTTCGCGGACTCCACGAGGACGGGGAGGCCGATGAGTAAGGATCCGCACGTCATATTCTTCAAGGACAGGTACTTCCTGTACTACTCCATGCCGCCGGCCTCTGAGACGGAAGGGGCCGGGGCACAAAGCGCAAGCTGGGCACCGGCCAGGCCTGCCGTTCCGGGGTGGACCATCGGCATAGCCACCAGCACCGACCTCATCCACTGGGAGAAGGCGGGCGAGGTGTATCCGGAACCGCTGTCGGAGCCGGAGAAGCTGGGCTACTGCGCACCATGCGCCAGGGTCATCGGCGGCAAGGTGCATCTGTTCTATCAGTCCTACGGGCGCTGGGCACAGGACGCCATCTGCCACGCAACGTCTGACGACGGTCTCAACTTCAGGGGCGACCCGAGCAATCCGATCTTTGCGCCGGAGCCGAGCGACTGGAGCTGCGGCAGGGCCATCGACGCCGAGGTGGTGGAGTTCAAGGGGAAATACTATCTATACTTCGCCACGCGCGACCCTGAGTTCAAGATACAGCTGCAGGGCGTGGCCGTGGCCGACGGCGGCAGCGACTTCAGCCGCGGGTCATGGACTCTCGCGAAGGACGCACCCATCCTTGCGCCGGAACTGCCCTGGGAGCAGGAATGCATCGAGGGGGCATCGGTGATCGAGAAGGGCGGCAGGCTCTTCATGTTCTACGCGGGCGCCTACAACAACCATCCGCAGCAGATAGGCGTGGCCGTGAGCAGCGACGGCATCAACTGGGAGAGGCTGCAGGACGAGCCCTTCCTGGCCAACGGCCCGGAGGGAGCGTGGAACAGCTCGGAGTCGGGGCACCCGCACATCTTCGAGGCGCCCGACGGCAGGACATACCTCTTCTTCCAGGGCAACTGCACGAACGGCAGCACCTGGTACATCTCACAGAAGGAAGTGCTCTGGAAAGGCCACGGCCGCAGGTGCCGGCCTTATCTCAAGCCCTGATCCGCTTAGCGTGTGCGCTGCGGGCTGTTGCCTCGCTACGGGATTCTGCGACGGCCACTTCGGGCCTCGTCTCGAACCCGAATCCGCTTAGGCAACACCCGCAGCGGCACCACAGAGCCTGCGATGAACAAAAAGGGCCCAAACGTTCACCGGAACACCGAAAATGCCTTCGGCGTGAACAAAAAGGGCGTTTTGCGTTCACGCCAGGAGGGAATCACGGCGCAGAACGGGCTAGGTCCCCATATATGAAAATAGACCTAGCCCGGGAGCCATACCATGTATAAGGCTTTTACCTTAAAAGCTTTCTTATCAATCGTCTAGTCATGGTTCGTTGAGAGGAATTCCGAACCACCAACCGCCGGAACTATATGTGTGTGTTTCGCGACCGTTGGCTTTGGCACGAGCTGCGAGTTTTTGTTGGGCCTGTCGGATTTCAGGATCTCTGCCATTTTTCACGCCTTCTGCGAGAACATTCGCTACCTCACGCTTGTTACCATAGTTGCCAGGCTCAAGAGTCTTTATATGGTTTATCAACCGTTTGACCTGTGAGCCGCCATAGATGACACGAACTCTTCCCGTTGTATCATAGTCCAAATCCTTGAACTCGCAGTTTCCATAGAAGACGACGATGTTGAATATAGGGACATCAGGATTGTTTGGAAGCAATTTGCGAAGCGCCGTAATGTGGGAATGGTTCTGCCATATTGGATTATAGAACTGATGCTTCTCCTTACCGTATGCAAGGACCTGCATCCAGTACTTGCTGTTTTCGTTGCCGAAGATCCACCCGCTATAATCCTTGACTTCAAAAGCAATGATGCCCTGTGGTGTAGGAACGGCAAGGTCTATCTGGGTATATGTCCCGTCAGACTTGCGGATATAAAGGTCGTGGTAGATTGCGCGCTGGTCGATGCCGCATTTATTGAGTAGCTGTGGTATCAAGTCCCTTTCCGACCATGTTCCCCTATCCATTGAAGTGACTGACTGAATCTGCTCACGGTACTTCTTCGCCTTGATAATTCGGCGGACGATTAAGGCGAATATGCCAAAGGCAAGAAGAACAACGATGAGAGTTTCTGGCATTCTACTTCTCTGTCAGTTGCTGGTACATCTTGAAGAGGGCGGCGACGATGTCGGATTCGGAGAGGGATTTGTCGAAGCCGTAGGCGTCCATGACGGCCTTGTCGTTGGCCTGGTGGGCCTTGCGGAGCTCGATGGGCATGGTGAGTTCGTCGTAGAGGTCGGCAAGGGAGCAGTCGGGATACAGGGCGCGGGCGTCGAGGATGGCCTGGGCGGTCTGTTCGATCTTTGCTTTCTGGGCTTCGGTGGGAGTGGGCCAGGGGAAGTTGTTGTAGACGATGTCGTTAGAATAACGATAGTCGCTCTTAATTCGACCACAAACCACACGCATCCATGCCATATGAATAAGACTCTCCAATACACCTAGATGGTAAATAGACGCATTGGGCATCAAAATATTAGCATCGCCACATATCACGTCTTTATCCATATATCCCATTGGAATATACCTGCGGCCTTCGGATGAGTGTCTTGGAATAATAATGTAATCACTGTCCGGTTGACGAACCTCCATAAACCTCATTGGAAAATCTGCATATTTCCTTGTCGCTTCTTTGGTACTTGCCAAACGAAATTCTCTAGTCTTGCGAACTCTTTCTTTTAGTAAGTTATGTTTTGACAACTCACTTGGCCTGATGTTAATGAGCCAAAGGCAATATCTGGGAATATTATGCAAGAATTCTCTCGCTCCAAAAAACCGTTTGATAAAAGGTTCTGCAGAAGGATCAGCTTGAATAAGGTCATTGTATTCTTCCGCTTCGATAATCAAATTCCCACCATCGACCGGACTGCTTCCTTTTACAATCTCTGGAACATTGCACAGAGGTTTTTTTCGACTTTGAATTATAACAAAAGGAGCATCAGCTAAATAGCCGTTTATTACATCAACCTGTTTCGATTCCTCCCCATCATAGATCATTCGCTTTCCTTCCGTGTTTCCAGCAGAAAAGCCAATGATTACACAATGAACATGTGCTTTCAAATAGGCTTCACTATCCCATCTGAATGTCCTATATGCAAAGTCAATATGGATGTTGTGCCTTAATAACTCAGGCCATAGAACGGCTACTTGTTCTCCCTGAGAGATTGAGTTCGTTGACACAAGCGCGGCCTTGATATGACGTTCTTGGTCCATCATCTCTGATGCTTTAACATACCAACCAGCCACATAGTCTATGTTTTTACCCATATTAATAGCTATTGCGGCTAAGTCTTCCTTCTGCTCCTTGCTCTGCAGCGAATACCCAATGAACGGCGGATTACCCATAATATAGTTCACCTCGCTTGCAGGAACCACATCGTTCCAGTCAATCCTCAAGGCATTGGCCTCAACGATATTCGGGTTCTCCTTCAGCGGGAAGTATTCAATGGGCCGTCCGACGATGTGCTCGGTCTCCTTCAGGGTCTGTGCCTCGGCAATCCAAAGTGCAGTACGGGCAACTGAGACAGCGAAATCGTTAATCTCTATACCGTAGAATTGGTCAATCTTCACCTTTATCGGAGAGAAGTCATCGCCAAGGTACAGCTGTCCTTCCACCCCCAATGCCTCCAGCACCTTGTTCTCCATCCTTCGGATAGAAAGGTAGGTCTCGGTGAGGAAGTTTCCGCTGCCGCATGCCGGATCCAGGAACTTCAACGATGCCAGTTTATCCTGATACTCCATCAATGCCTTGTCCCTCTTGCCCTTCACGGGAATGGCCAACGCAGCATTCAGTTCCGCCTTCAGCTCATCAAGGAACAGCGGGTCTATGACCTTGTGTATGTTCTCTACCGAAGTATAGTGCATTCCTCCGCTGCGCCTGGTCTCGGGGTTCAGAGTACTCTCGAAAACGGCTCCGAATATGGTGGGGCTGATGTCTGACCAGTCCACTTCAAGGCTGGCCTTCACCAGCAACTTCTCAATGATTTCGGGCGTGAACAGAGGAATCTCGATGTCATCCGTGAACAGTCCGCCCTTTATGTAGGGGAACGATGCGAGGGCAGGGTCCATGTAGGGATCCCTGTCTTCGTATGCCGTATCAAAGACTTTGAACAGCTCGATCAGGGCCTTCCTGAACTGGCCGGGATTGTATTCCTTGAGGTAATTGTAGAACTTGTCCTTCTCGCCGAACAGACCGGTATCCTCAGCGTAAAGGCAGAACACCAGACGTACGCAGAGCTGGTTCAGACTTCGAAGTGTATCGGCATTGTTGGGATCCTTGTACTGCGGGAGGATCATGTCATAAAGCTCGCCGACGAGCTTTCCTGCCTTGAACGAAATCTCCTCCTCGCGGCGGATCTTGTCAACCTTGATGTCGGCTATGAACTGGAGCTTGGGGAAATCCTTCTCAAGATTCTCCAACAGCACAATCTCAGGCTCTCCGAGAGGGTTCTGCATGTCGTGAATCTCGAAACGCTCGAAATTGCAGCATACTATCCAACGTGCCTTTTCGTTCAGCGGAAGGTTATTGTCGTAGCGCCTTGCCTGGTTGTAGGGTGTGAGCCACTCGCCTCCTGACTGGCAGCTCTGCTTGCTCAGATCGACATCGATGCTCTTCTGTTCGATGATGACCTTGGTATCTGGAACATAGACATCAATGAAGCGGACAGATCCTTCCAGCCTGACCTTCTTTTCGAATTCAAGATAGGCCGTGGGGCTATCGATACCAAAAACGTCATGCAGGAGCTCGATCCAAAACTTGGATGTCTCCTGCTTCTCGTCGCCATGGCCTTTCCATGCTCTTGCAAAAGCCTTTGCGGAAGTTCTCTGTTCAGTCAGCGTCATCATATCATCAAAGTTATGAAAAATCGGCGAACAGAACGTAGTTGAAACATGAAAAATACTGTATAAATTTGTATCACCATGAAACATATCCCCTTCTTCCTCCTTCCCCTGCTATTCCTGGCGGCGTGCAGCGCCGGGCAGCAGGATCTGTCAGACCTGGTGTATCCGCAGATGGACTCGGCTCACTCGCGGTGGGCGTACTTCGCGTCGGCGTGCCGGCCGTTCGGTATGGTGGCGCTCAGCCCGGACACCGACGAGGGCGACGACTGGATAGCGGGCTACCGCTACAACTCCCCCTCGATCCAGGGCATCAGCCACATCCACTGCTGGCAGATCTCGGGCGTGTCGGTAATGCCGGTGACGTTCAGCGAAGGTGCTCAGAATGAGATATTTACCGACTGTAGTTCGCCCTTCTCGCACGAAGGCGAGGTGGCCAAGGTGGGCTATCACAAGCTGCTTCTGGAGCGCTACGGCGTGCAGGTTGAGCTGGCCAGCACCAACCGGACGGGCTTCCACCGCTACAGCTTCAGCGACGGCGGCACAGCCGAGAAGGGCGTGCTGCTGAACCTGACATCGCAGGTGGGCCCCTGCTGGAACAGGCTGGAGTCGTTCACCCAGACCGGAAGCAGCAGCTTCGAGGGCATGGTGGTCTCAGAGCCCACGATACGGCGCCCCAAGCCCTTCAACGTGTACTTCAGGATAGAGCTTGACCAGCCGGTGACCGAGGTCGAGCAGCAGGACGGCAAGGTGCTCCTGCACATAGCCAAGGAGGCCGGGCAGCTGAACATGAAGGTGGCGCAGTCGTACACATCGGAGGAGAACGCGGGCATCAACATGCAGGCCGAGAACCCCGGCTGGGACTTCGACGGCGTGGTGGCCGATGCCAAGCGCGAATGGAACGGGCTCCTGGGCAGGGTCGAGCTGGAGGGCAGCGAGGCCGACGTGAGCCGCTTCTACACCGACCTCTGGCACGTGCTGCTGGGCAAGCACACCATCAGCGACGTAAACGGATACTATCCCGACAACACCGGAGCCGAGTTCAAGGTGCGCAGGCTCCCGCTCCGCGACGACGGCACCCCCGCATTCAGGCACTTCAACACCGACGGCTTCTGGGGCGGCAACTGCGCGTTCGACAACATCTGGCTGCTGCTGTACCCCGACATCTCGCGCGAGCACGTGCTGTCGATGATGCAATACTACAAAGACGGCGGGCTGTTCCCGAGAGGCCCTTCCGGCGCCAACTACTCCTACGTGATGACGGGCGACTGCAACTGCGCCTTCGTGGTGAGCGCGGTGCTGAAAGGCATTGTGACTGAGGACCTTGAGGAGATATACCAGGCGCTCAGGAAGAACCACGAGCCCGGCGGAATCATGGAGAAGACGGGCTATGAGCACTACACCAGCACGGGCGGTGGCTTCCCCTACTACCTGAGCATGGGCTACGTGCCCTACCCCAATCCGGTGGCATCGGGCGGCTTCCACCAGCAGGGCGCGGGCCTGACTCTGCAGTACGCCTACGAGGACTACGCGCTGGCTCAGCTGGCGCTCAAGCTGGGCAAGACCGACGACTACGAGCGCTACATGGCGCGCGCGCTCAACTACCGGAACGTGTACGACGCCGAGAGCGGCTGGATGAGGCCCAAGGACGTGGACGGCAAGTGGATGGACCCCTTCGACCCGTACGACTATGCCAACGGATTCATCGAGGCGAACGCTGCTCAGGCAACCTGGTACGTGCCGCACGACGAGGAAGGCCTAGCCGAGCTGATGGGAGGCAAGGCCGCCGCAGCCGAGAAGCTGAACGCCTGCATGGAGGCGGCATCGGCCATGGACTTCACCTCCGGCAAGTCGCACAACGTCGAGACCGAGGAGCAGAACAAGCGCATCCCCATCAACTACGGCAATCAGCCGTCGATACACACCGCGTTCGTGTTCCACTACTTCGACAGGCCCGACCTCTCGCAGTACTGGAGCCACAGGATAGTGCGCGCCGTGTACTCCGAAATGTCGCCCGAAGACGGCTACAACGGCGACGAGGACCAGGGCTCGATGAGCTGCCTGGCCGTGGCCATGAAGATAGGCCTGTTCCAGGCCGACGGCGGAGTGAGGAGCATGGAGGGCGCTTCGGCGACGGGCGGCGGGAGCTCGGGCGATGGCCTTGGCGGGCAGCGGACCTGCTACCAGATAGGCAGCCCCATTTTCAGCAGAATCACCCTGCACCTGAGCCAGCCTGACGGCACTCCCACCCGCTTTGTGATAAGCTGCAAGGGCGATTCCGACGCCAGCCCCGTGGTCAAGAGCGCGCGCCTGAACGGCAGGCCCTACCGCAGCTCATTCCTCGCCCACGACGACCTCGTGCGCGGCGGCAAGCTGGTGCTGGAGTTCTAAGGGGCGCCGCCGGCGGCGTAAACGATTTGATAATGTTCACTAATTAGTTAACTTTGCGAAAAGCTTAGGACGACAATATGAACCTCACACCTATTGAAGATCTGATTACCGAGGACTTCGGAAAGGTCGGTACGGCGGAACGCGACGCATTCGAGATGGAGTGCGACGCGTTCATCATCGGTGAGCAGCTGAAGGAAGAAAGGCGCAGAGCCGGCTTGACGCAAGAGGAGCTCGCCGAGAAAATCGGCACCAAGAAAAGCTTCATCTCCCGGGTCGAGAAGGGTAAGGCAGACATTCAGCTGTCTACACTCGTGAAAGTCTTCCGCGGGCTTGGGCGGCGAGTCAGCATACGGGTACTTTAATCAATAATACTGTCGAATTAGGCGAAATGCAGGGCGGAGAGGTCGCGGGCGAAGGTCTTGATGCCCTGCTCGATCTTTTCGACGGTCTTCTTGGAGGGTTTGCGGCGGCCATGCAGATAATGCCCGAGCATGGTCTGGTTCACGCCGGTTATCCTCTCGAGCCCGGCCAGGCTGAAGGCTGGGGCGTACTCCTGAAGGAACGATGCCGTGTCGTAGTAGAACTCGTACTTGATTTCCTCGAACGGCTTGCCGGCCTTGGCATAGTGCTCCCTCATCTCGGAATACGCTAAATTGAAGTCGGCGATGGTTTCCTCCACCGTCTTGCCTTCCCCGAGGCAGGAATAGTCAAGGGGCGTGTCATCCATGTATGCTGAGTAGCCGTATTGTGACTTTTCGACGTATACTTTCACTGTTTTCATAACTGGGTATAAAAGTAGGAATTTTCCTACCATTTTGCAAACGCAACGGCATCATGATCATAAAAAACCTCGGGTGCTTCGCAGCAACCGAGGTTTGAGTGTGAAAAATAATTATTTATTCGTTAGAATAAACTCGGGTCCAAGAACCCGTAGGAACTTTAAGGTTACTATTGTTTAGTATTAAGATATGACCTTGGTTCTATTATTCATATGTCAATACCAATTTGGTAATCTGAGCATTAGCGTTAGTTATCCACATGTAATATGTGGTATTAACCGCGAGGTTGGTTAGTGTGTATGTCCAATCGGAAGCTTTCGAGTTCCATGTCTGTTTAGCGCCGCCAGAAACATACGATGCTGTGTCTGAATTATTAGATGTAATACCAACTTCTACTTTTGTTGAACATCCTGAACTATTAGTAGCTACGACCTTGGTCAATTTTTTACCTGATACAGCGGGCAACCCTAATTGTGCATTTTGCTTAATCATCAAATAGGTTGAATTACAGTATATATTGGCTGATAAAACAAAAGAATACGAAGTACCATTAAGGCGGTTCTTCGTCACTTTTGGTGCAGGCTCAAAATAGCCTTAAAATAATAGGGTAAA
>JAKSKK010000001.1 GCA_024401745.1 Bacteroidales bacterium | reverse complement strand
CCGCTTTTGTTTATCTCTCACACGTATGGAATACTTGATTTATAGAGGAAAGTTAATGATATTTTCTCTATTGCAACCGCGTAAGTGCCAAGAAATGCGCGTGTACACTTGTATAATCTGAATAATAGATTTATATTTGTGATGTTGGATTAATGTGGTTTTATGCTCGAGCAACTGCAACAGGACATAACCAGGCTGATCAGCCTGTATGAACAGGAAAAACAGCGCGCTGACAAGCTCGCTGAAAGTCTTGCTCAGAGCAAGGAGACCATAAAGGTCTACAAGGAGCAGATTACTGAATTGAACGGACAGATAGACAACCTCATGCTCTCCAATGCCTTCACTGGTGGCGGCGACCACGCCCTTGGCAAGGAGAGGATAGACAAGATGATCCGCGAGATTGACAAATGCATAAAGTTGCTTGAGAAGTAATGGATCAGAGCATTTCATTGAAAATAGGCGGCACAACATATCCAATGGCCGTTTCTTCTCCTGAAATGGAGCAGGCTTACCGTTATGCGGCAGAGGAGGTTAACAGACTCCTTGCCTCCTACGATGCCCGCTTTCCTGACAGGTCCGTTGCTGACAAGCTTGCATTCGTCAGCCTCCAGCTGGCTGTGAACAAGTTGCTTGCAAAGAACTCTGCAAGGAACCTCAAGGCCGAGGCGGATGACATCCAGAAAGACCTGGAAGCTTATCTCGAAGGGAAATAGATATTTAGCCGTCAGGCCCATCTTCTGAAAACAACAAGTTCTTCGGAACCGGGTCCACTCGAGCTGAGGAAGGCAGGCCTGCATGACAGGAAGCCCGAGACGGTACGGAGCCCAAATCCTATTCAGAGGTTTTTTCTGAAATTTCGGCTGACGGCTTTTATATATTGCCAGTATCTGCTTGATTGACAAGTAGGTACTGGCAATTTTTTATAAGTAGCAACAACATTATTATATATACAGTTATGTGGTTATATTTATTGATTGGCGCAGTGGTGGGTGCAATCGCCGCCCTGGCCATATACATAGTAGTGACAAAGTCCGTTAACAAGGGACGCGCCGCTGCAATCATAGAGAAAGCCGAGCTTGAGGCAGAGAACATCAAGCAGCAGAAGATCCTCCAGGCAAAGGAGAAGTTCCTTCAGCTCAAGAGCGAGCACGACCAGAAGTGCAACCAGCGCAACAACGAGCTCCGCGACCGCGAGAACAACATCAAGAGCCGTGAGGGACAGCTCAACCAGCAGGCATCAGAACTCGGAAAGAAGCAGCACGACCTCGACTCCCAGAAGGGCCAGCTCAAGGCTCAGCAGACTCTTCTCGACCAGAAGATGGCTGAATGTGCCGCACTTACCGCCCAGGCCAACAAGGAACTCGAGAGCATTGCCGGCATGACCGCCCAGGACGCTAAGAACCAGCTCATCGAGAACATGAAGGCAGAGGCGCGCACAGAGGCACAGGCCTACATCAACGACACAATGGACGAGGCCCGTCTCAACGCTGCCAAGGAAGCCAAGAGAATAGTCATCAATACCATACAGCGTACTGCGACTGAAACCGCCATTGAAAACGCCGTGACCACGTTCCCTATCGAGAACGACGAGATCAAGGGCCGCATCATCGGCCGTGAGGGCCGTAACATTCGTGCCCTGGAGGCTGCAACAGGCGTCGAGATCGTAGTTGACGACACTCCTGACGCAATCCTTCTCTCACCATTCGACCCTGTACGCAGGGAGGTTGCACGCCTTAGTCTGCATCAGCTCGTGATCGACGGCCGTATCCATCCGGCACGCATCGAGGAAGTCGTGACAAAGGTCAGCAAGCAGCTTGAGGACGAGATACTCGAGACCGGAAAGCGCACCTGCATCGACCTCGGCATCCACGGTCTGAACATCGAGCTCGTCAAGCTCATAGGCCGCATGAAATACCGCTCAAGCTACGGTCAGAACCTGCTGCAGCACTCACGCGAGGTTGCAAACATCTGCGCCGTCATGGCATCTGAGCTTGGCCTGAATCCCAAGACAGCAAAGCGCGCAGGTCTCCTGCACGATATAGGTAAGGTCAGCGACGCCGATCCTGAGCTTCCTCACGCATTCCTGGGCGCAAAGCTCGCAGAGCAGTACAAGGAGCGTCCTGACATCGTGAACGCCATCGGTGCGCACCACGAGGAAATGGAGATGACCAGCATCATATCTCCTCTCGTGCTCGTTGCCGACGCCATATCTGGTGCACGTCCCGGTGCCCGTCGTGAGGTCATCGAGAGCTACATCAAGCGACTCAAGGGAATGGAGGACCTTGCTGCTTCCTATCCTGGCGTCACCAAGAGCTATGCAATCCAGGCCGGCCGTGAGCTGCGCGTGATCGTTGGTTCTGATGAAGTTACCGACGAGCAGGCAGCAAGACTGTCAACCGACATCGCTCAGCGCATTCAGGACGAGATGACCTATCCCGGACAGGTGAAGGTCACTGTCATCCGCGAGACCCGCAGCATCGCAATCGCGAAGTAAAGGCATACATCATAAATGAGAGAGGCCAGCGATCTGCTGGCCTCTCTTATTGTATTATAGAGTTTCTATCAGAGCCTTGAAGAGGGCTGACATCCTGTCGGCCGCGGCATCGGCTTGCTTGATAACATCCTCGCCGTCATTGAAGTTGCGGGGAATGTTGCGTGTGTTGGCCTCGTTTGTGACGACTGACATTCCGAACACCCTGATGCCGCAGTGGCGTGCGACGATTACTTCAGGAATGGTGCTCATGCCCAGCACATCTGCGCCTATGGTGCGGTAGAAGCGCACTTCTGCAGGTGTCTCGTATGTAGGGCCGGGGCTTCCGAAATAAACGCCCTTGTGGAGCTTTACGTCCATCTTGAGACCGAGTTCCTCAGCCTTCTCTATGAGCTCGAGGTCGTATGCGCAGGTCATGTCGGGGAAGCGGGGGCCGAACTCGTCCATGTTGGGGCCGATGAGCGGGTTGGGGAAGAGACTGATGTGGTCCTTGATGATCATGAGGTCGCCCATGTGATAGTCAAGGTTGCATCCGCCTGCCGCATTCGATACGAACAGGTACTTGATTCCGAGGACCTTCATCACGCGCACGCAGAGCGTCACGAGTTCCATGGGATAGCCTTCGTAATAGTGGAAACGGCCCTGCATGGCTATTACCTTATGGCCGCCCATGTCGCCGTAGATGAAGTTGCCCTTGTGGCCTATGGCCGTTGAAACGGGGAATTCGGGAATCTCCTTGTAGGGGATGACAATGGGGTTCTCAATCTGGTCGGCAAGTTTGCCGAGGCCGCTGCCGAGCACTATGCCGACAAGTGGCTTCTGCTCACCGATACGCTCGAGGACGTAGTCAGCGGCAGTGTGGATTCTCTGTACTCTAGGGTCCATAAAAATGTGGTCAGCTAATCTTCGAGAGCACCTTGCGTGCCTGCTCGAGTATCTCCTTCTCGCCCTTTATCTCGCGGTTCCTCATGACGAACTCGCCGTTGCAGATTACGGATTCTATGCAGTCGGAGTGGGCCGAATACACGAAGTTCGCAAGGAACGGTGCAGGGGAGAGGAAGAATGAGTTGTTGGTATCTACTATGCTGAGGTCGGCTATTGCGCCTTCCTCTATCTTTCCGGTGTTCAGCTTCAGCGCCTTTGCCGCATTGACGGTGGCGCAGTCCATCAGCTCGGGGAGAGGCATTGCCGTAGGGTCGTCCCTCCAGGACTTCTGGAAGAGGGCGGACGTCTTCATGGTCTCGAGCATGTCGAGGTTGTTCGAAGAAGCGCAGCCGTCAGTGCCGAGGCAGATGTTTATGCCGGCGTCACGCATCTCGTTGTATCTGAAACGGTAGCCTGATGCCAGCTTGGTGTTCGAGTTGATGTTGTGCACACAGTGCACCCCATTCTTTGCCAGAAGTTCGATGTCGTGGTCGGTGATCCAGAGTGTGTGTGCACAGATCAGGTCCGGCCCAAGGATTCCGAGTGAATCGAGATACTCGACGGGAGTCAGACCGCCGTGCATAGCCATGCAGTCCTCGATTTCCTTGCGGGTCTCGCTCAGGTGTATGTGCAGATTAAGCCCATGCTGGCGCGCGAAGTTGCTGATCCAGAGCATGAGTTCCTCACTAACCGAGTAGATGGCGTGGAAGGCTACCTGATACTTGGAATTGCCGCACCATTCCTTCATTGCACGCTCGTACATGCGGCAGCACTGCTCCTTCTGGCGCTCTGCCTCCGCGGGGTCGTCCTTATCCATGACCTCGTAGCCTGTGGCTATCCTGAGGCCCATCTCGCTGGCGGCCCTGTATGATTCAAGGTGATGCCAGTAGTGGTCGTTGAAGGTGGTGGTGCCGGTCCTGATCATCTCAAGACAGGCGACCTTGGTGCCCCAGTAGACGAATTCCTTGTCGATGTTGGCCTCGATGTCCCAGATCTTGGCGAGCCATTCGTGGAACTTCACATCCTCCTTGACGCCTCGCATGAGGGCCATGGGGGAGTGGGTGTGCATGTTGATGAATCCGGGGACTGCGACCTTGCCTTCGCACTGCATCATCTCCACGTCGCCGGCAAGATTCCAGCTGGCGCTCGAACTGGAAGGCTCTATTCTGCAGAATAGGCCCTTGTCGATAAGTACGTCCTTGCAGGAGTCCCCAATGGTGATATTCTTAAGAAGAACAGCGCCCATTACAGATCTTCGAACTCTACGTCGGAATTGTGCTCACGGACGGGAATCTCTCCGCCGAAATAATTGTTCTTGATATAGTCGATGACTTCTGAGAGGCCCTCGGTGAACTTCTCGAAATCCTCCTTGTAAAGGAAGATCTTGTGCTTGTCGTAAGTGAAGGTACCGTCGGGGTTGTTGCGGCGCTTGCTCTCAGTGATGGTGAGATAGTAGTCGTTGTTACCGCGAGTGGTTTTCACGTCAAAGAAATAGGTGCGCTTGCCGGCCCTTATGGGCTTTGAGTAAACGTCTTCTGCATTACGGTCCTGATACCCCGCCTCGTAATCCTCTCTATACATAATTTCATGGATTAAATTTGTACAAAAATAGAATTTTTTGTGAGATTCTATGTTATCTTTGCATAAATTTTTGTTTGAAAGTATGCTGAACAGAAGAATTCTCCGTATCGAGGCCTTCAAGGCCATTTACTCATACGCGGAAAATCCTACAATGACTCTCAAGGAGGCTGAGTCACGTCTCGACCGCTCCTGTGAGGCCACCAGAGATCTGTATCTCTACATGTTGTCTTTAATCGGACCACTCACCGCAGAAGCATCTGCACGCATCGAGGCCGCAAAGTCGAAATTCAACCCTACAGAAGAGGAGCGCAACCCCAACATGAAGTTCGTGAACAACTCCATCGCTCCCATATTCACACATGATCCCGACTTCACCAAGCTCATCGCAAAGAAGAAGTACAGCTGGGAGCAGAACGACGTGCTCATCCGCAAGCTTTACGAGAAGATCCGCGAGCGCGAGTATTTCAAGAACTACCTGGCTTCCGAGGAACGCTCCCTTGAGGAGGATGCCGCCCTCTGGATAAAGATCTTCAGCCGCGAGCTGGAAGACAACGCCGAGCTCTGGGAAATCCTCGAGGACAAGAGCATCGACTGGACCGACAATCTGCCCTACGCACTCATCTGGTGCAACCGCACCATCGACGAGATTGGCCGTGGCGCAAGGTGGAATCTCCCCGCGCTCTACCAGTCAGACCTCCCCGGCAATGCCGGCAAGGAAAGCGACAAGGCATTCGTGGTCAATCTCCTGCGCAAGGCCTTCCTGCGCTTCGGCGACTACTACCAGATGATCTCCGACTGCACTCCCAAGTGGGACAAGAACCGCATCTGCGTCACCGACCTTGCACTTATCGTGTGCGGTCTGGCTGAGTCCGAGGCCTTCCCTCTGATGCCCAGCAAGATCATCATCAACGAGTACGTTGAAATTTCAAAGTTCTACAGCACGCCTGAGAGCCGTGCCTTCGTGAACGGAGTACTTGACAAGTTAATCAATAAAAAATAACATCAATGACAATCATGACTATCCTGCTCCAGGCACAGGGAGCAGCAGCCGGACAGGCTCAGGGAACAGGTTCATTCTGGATTATGATCCTCCTCATCTTCGTGGTAATGTGGCTCTTCATGATCCGCCCCCAGCGCAAGCAGCAGAAGGAGATGGACAAGTTCCGCAGCGAACTCCAGAAGGGTGACAAGGTCATCACCGCAGGTGGAATCTATGGTACCGTTGCCGATACCGACGAGCGCACCGTCCTCCTCAAGATCGACGGCGAGGTGAAGATCCGCGTCGACAAGACCTCCATCCAGCGTGACCCTTCAGAGGCACCCAAGGCTGAGGAGAAGAAATAAGCCTTCAAGGTGAAGTCGTCCTGGATCAATTTTCTGGCCTGCCTCCTGCTGAGCGCGGTGATATGGCTGTTCCACAATCTTTCGCAGCAGTATGCGGACATTGTGAACGTCACGGTCATCCCTTCCAGCAACATCGCCGGCAGAGCCGAGAATGCCAGTTCTGAAGTAACGGTGTCAGCCCGCTGCAAGGCCAGCGGCTGGCGCCTCATTGCTTTGGAGCGGGACCGCAAGTCGAGGAAGGTCTTCTTCGATTCCTCCGACTTCGGCAAGCCTGTCGACGACAACTTCACCATCAATGCCGCCACCCTTTTCAAATACTCCAAGGACATATTTGGCGACGACGTGACCGTAGAGTCATTCGTGACTGATGCGGTGAGCATGAAGTTCCTTGCTGAGAACCATAAGAAAGTGCCCGTAGTGGCCGTGATGACGGCGACATACAAGGCGCAGTACATGGCAAAGGGCCCTGCTGTCATGACCCCCGACTCCGTCTTAATATATGGCGACGAAGACCGTCTCTCCAGCATCGATGCCGTGTACACCAAGCAGATGAACTTCAAGGACCTGCGTTCCAGCGTGCACTCCGAGGTGCGTCTCGAGAAGCCTTCAGGCGTGCGTGTGTCGCATGAAAAGGCAACCTGCGCCCTTGAGGTCACACGTTTCGTGGAGCTTCGATCCAGGGTAAACATCGGCACGAGGAACGTCCCCGCGCACACACATCTGACCGTGCTGCCCAGCAGCGCCGACGTTGTGTACAGGTGCGTCTTCCCCATGAACGGCAATCCTGTCGACAGGACCGAGTTCTACGTTGATTACAAGGAGTTTGCGGGCAGCATAGGCGGCACATGTCTCATTCATTACGACGGACTTCCCGACGGCGTGATAGACGTGAAGATAGATCCTGAATTCTGCGAATGCGTGGCTGACTGACGATATGGAGACCATACTCATAACAGGCGGAATAGCCAGCGGAAAGAGCGTCGTATGCAGGTATCTCGAATCGAAGGGATATCCCGTGTATGACTGCGATTCCCGCACCAAGGCCCTGTATGAGAATGTCCCCGGACTCAAGGAGAAGGTCGAGAAGTCGATAGGCGTCCCGTTCAGCCGCATAGCCGTCATTTTCGAATATCCTTGCAAGCGTGAGGCACTCGAGGCGCTCGTGTATCCTCTCGTGGTTGAAGACATAAGGAAGTGGCTTTCCGAGCAGGACTCCGAGATAGCCTTCATAGAGTCGGCAATCGCCCTTGACAAGCCCCTTTTCGACGGCCTGTACGACAAGGTATGGCTCGTTACCGCTCCGGTAGAGCAGAGACTGCGCAGGAACCGTCACACGGCCGAGAGAGCCGTGACTCAGAGGCTCCCGGACCCTTCCGAGGCAGATGAAACGATAAACAACGACTCCACACTGGAGTCACTTTACAGACAGATAGACAATTTGATATGAAAACAGATTTGGCAAAGATCCTTACAGTAGCCGGAACACACGGACTGTATGAGTATGTGGCTCAGACCGCGAACGGTGGTGCAATCGCACAGAGCCTTTCAGACAAGAAGCGCACTGCATTCACACGCAGCAGCCGCATTTCAACACTGGCAGACATAGCAATCTACACCTCAGAGGGTGAGATGCGCCTCGATGCAGTATTCACTGCCCTCAAGGCTGTCCTTGGCGATCAGCTCGCTCCCAGCTCAAAGGCTCCTTCAACCGAGCTCGAGGACCTCTTCACAAAGGCAATTCCCAACTATGACGCCGACCGCTTCTATGTATCTCACATGAAGAAGGTTGTCGACTGGTACAACGAGATTGCCCAGTTCGCTTCATTCGACTTCCTTACCGACGAGGAGCGTGAGGCTCAGTACAAGGCTGAAGCAGGCATCGAGGACTAATCTATGACCAGTATCAAGGTCATCACTCTCGGGTGTTCCAAGAACACCGTGGACACTGAGCATCTGTTGGCAGACCTGCCTTCAGATGCTTTCACTGTCATACCCGAGACTTCCGGCGAATATGCCGACTATCTGCTGATCAACACCTGCGGATTCATTGGCGACGCCAAGGAACAGTCAATCGAGGTGATACTCGAGGCAGTGGAAGCCAAGAAGAGGGGAGAGATAGGCAAGATTGCCGTGTTCGGATGCCTCAGCCAGCGATACGCACAGGACCTTCCCGAAGAGATACCCGAGGTCGACGCCTGGTTCGGCGCACGTGACCTCAAGCCTATAGTCGAGTATCTTGGCGCCAGGCCCGGAAAGGGTACATCAAGGTACTGCACTACTCCAGGCAAGCCTTACGCCTACATCAAGATTTCCGAAGGCTGTGACCGCCGCTGCTCGTACTGCGCCATCCCTTACATAAGGGGCGCTCACAAGTCTGTCCCGATGGAGGACATACTGGAGGAGGCAAGGAATCTTGCCGCGGCAGGAGCACGCGAGCTTATAGTCATCGCCCAGGACACGACCTACTACGGGCTGGACCTCTACGGACGCCGCGCACTTGCCGAACTGCTCCGCAAGCTCAGCCAGGTCGATGGCATAGAGTGGATCAGAATCCACTACAGCTACCCTGACGGCTTCCCTGAAGACGTACTTGAGGAGATGGCCGCCAATCCCAAGATATGCAGCTACTTGGATATTCCTCTGCAGCATATCTCAGACAAAGTTCTCAGCAACATGCACCGTCATGTGACCAGTGCCTGGACAAGGGAACTCATAGCAAAGATGCGCGAGAAGATTCCCGGCGTTGTGCTAAGGACAACGATGATAGTTGGTCACCCCGGAGAGGGTGAGGAGGAGTTCGACGAGCTGCTACAGTTCGCACGCGAGGCGCGATTCGAGCGTCTTGGCGCCTTCACCTATTCGGAGGAAGACGGTACCTGGGGCGCGCAGAATCTCAAGGACGATGTTCCAGAGGAAGAGAAGCAGGACCGCATGAACCGTCTGATGAGCCTGCAGAGTTCGATCTCGCTCGAGTTCAACCAGAGCCGCGTTGGAAAGATCGAGAAGGTGCTGGTGGACGACTGCGTCGACGGCACTTTGGTGTGCCGCAGCCAGTACGAGAGTCCGGAAGTGGACGGCGAGATCCTCGTCAAGGGTTCCGCGCCCATAGGCAGCTTCATCAACGTGAAGATACTCGCCTGCGACGAGTATGATCTGATAGGAGAGATTGCATCTTAGCGGATTGGGTCCCTGCCGGAGACCTTCGCGCTTCGCGCTCATCCCACCGCTTCGCTACGCTTGCGGTCCCCCCTCTAACGCGTCCGAGGGTGGACACGGGTCCCGGCAGGGAGGCCATCCGCATATCAGGCTAGTAATTTCGCGATAGCGTCGTCGACTGTGGCGAAAGAGAATTTAGATAGCGTGGCGTTCATCCGCTGCGCTATCTTTTCGTTGCAGAGATTGCCGATCGAGCCTTCGTGGGTATGGTTCAGTTCGCCGTGGAACTCGAACTCGCCGCGTTCTATGGCCATTCCAACCTGCTTGTAGGCATCTCTGAAGGGTGTGCCTTCGGCTGCAAGGCGGTTCACTTCCTCTACGCTGAATGCGGTCTTGTAGATGGGATTGTCCATCAGACCCTCGGTGACGCTGAGGTTCTGGATCGCAAACACGGCTATGTCGAGGCAGTCGTCCATATAATCGAAAAGTGGCAGGTAGACTTCCTTTATTATCTGCATGTCACGGAAGTAGCCGCAGGGGAGGTTGGTGGTGATGAGACGTATGCTCTCGGGCGCGCCGCATATCCTGTTGCAGTGTGCGCGGATGAGCTCGAACACATCAGGATTCTTCTTGTGCGGCATGATGCTGGAGCCGGTGGTGCACTCCTTGGGGAGCTTCACGAAACCGAAGTTCTGGCTGTTGAAGAGGCAGCAGTCGGCTGCGAAACGTCCTAGCGTTTCGGCTACTGACGACAGAGCGAATGCGACGGCTCTTTCGGTCTTGCCACGGCCCATCTGTGCATATATGGAATTGTAGTCAAGGTCTTCGAAACCAAGCAGTTCGGTGGTCAACGTGCGGTTCAGCGGGGCTGATGAGCCATAGCCGGCAGCTGAGCCGAGCGGGTTGCGGTTGCTGACGTTCCATGCGGCAAGGAGCATTTCCATGTCGTCGGCAAGGCTTTCAGCGTATGCGCCGAACCAGAGACCGAACGAAGACGGCATTGCCACCTGAAGATGGGTATATCCAGGCATCAGCACGTTCCTGTACTTTTCTGACGCGGCCTGGAAAGCTTCGAAAAGCGCCTGCACCTTGCTCACGGTAGCCTGCAGCTTGGCGCGGGTGAAGAGCTTCAGGTCAACCAGCACCTGGTCGTTGCGGGAGCGGCCGGTGTGCACCTTCTTGCCGAGCTCGCCGAGCTTAGCCGTAAGCATCAGCTCAACCTGGGAGTGGACGTCCTCGACGTCGGGGTCGATGCTGAATTCGCCGGCCTCGGCCTTGGCATGGAGAGCCTTCAGTTCGGTCAGCAGCGCATCCAGCTCGCTCTTTTCAAGCAGGCCGATGCTCTGCAGCATCGTGATGTGCGCCATTGTGCCAAGTATGTCGTACTGAGCAAGATAAAGGTCAAGCTCGCGGTCCATTCCTACGGTGAACCTGTCTATCTTGTCGTTAACGTTGAATCCTTTGTCCCAAAGTTTTGCCATGAGTGTTACAGTTGTAGTCCGTCAAGGAGATTGCAATATATTTCAAGTCCCTCACTGATTTCGGAGGGGATAATGTATTCGTTTGCCGTATGCGAGCGGCTGGAGAGGCCCGGACCGATCTTCAGGGTCGTGAACGGGCTGAGTGTCTGGTTGCTGATGGTGGGGGAGCCGAAAGGCTCGAGCCCAAGCTCTATCGCGCGCGCAACCACAGGATGGTCAAGTGCGATGGAAGAGCCGTTAAGCCTCGTAGAGCGTGGCTGGGCGCTGCAGCTGATGTGCGAGCGGATCTCGGCAAGAAGCTCCTCGTTGGTGTACAGGCCGTTGTTGCGCACGTCCACCACGAACTTGCAGCTATCGGGCACCACGTTGTGCTGGGTGCCGGCATTTATCATGGTCACGCTCATCTTCACGGGGCCAACGAAGTCGCTCACCTTGCTGAAGCGGTAGCTGCGGAACCATTCTATGTCCTGCAAAGCCTCATAAATGGCGTTTACGCCCTCTTCACGGGCCGCATGGCCACTTACACCATGTGCGATGCAGTCGAGCACCATGAGGCCTTTCTCGGCCACTGCAGGCTGCATTCCGGTGGGCTCGCCGATTATGCCAAGATCGACCCTGCCTATCTCGGGCAGGATCATCTCTATTCCTCCGTTACCGCTTACCTCCTCCTCAGCTGTGGCGCTGAAGACAAGTCGGTAGGGCTGGGGTCTTGCAGTCAGGCTGCAGTATGCTTCGAGCAGGGCGACCAGTGCGCCGCCGCAGTCGTTGGTGCCAAGGCCGTACAGCCTTCCGTCGGCATGCACTGGCTTGAACGGGTCGATGGTGTAGCTGGCTGCAGGCTTGACCGTGTCGATGTGGGCATTGAGGAGTATGCAGGGTCTGTCGCTCTCCGGCTCGCTCTCGACCCAGAGATTGTGCCCCGTGCGGTGCACCTCGAGGCCGCGCCCGGTCATGTATTTCTGCAGGAAGTCAGCGGCTGCTCCTTCCTCGCGGCTTATCGAAGGTATGCCTACCAGCTTTTCCAGCAACTCTATCATATACATTCCGTTCCTGAGTCGGTGCCGAGGTTCTGGGCATTGGTGATGACCACCTTGTTTACGCCGGCGTCGATGGCGTTGAACGCGTTCTCGAGTTTGGGAATCATTCCGCCGCTGACGATCTCCTCATCGCGGTAGCGCTCGAAATCCTCCTTGCGCATCTCCCTGATGACGCTCTTGGGGTCGTCGGGGTCGAGCAGCACGCCGTTCTTCTCGAAGCAGTAGGTGAGAGTCACGTCGTAGTCGACTGCCATGGCCGCGGCGATGGACGAGGCTATCGTGTCGGCATTGGTGTTCAGCAGCTGGCCGAGTCCGTCATGGGTGATGGGGCAGAGAACAGGCACAGCACCTGCATCCACAAGGGTCTTAAGGGCGGTAGCGTTCACGCTCTTGACGTCCCCGACGTAACCGTAGTCAATGCGGCCGATGGGACGCTTCACGCAGCTGATTATGTTCATGTCGGCGCCGCAGAGGCCTATGGCATTGACGCCCTTCGCCTGAAGCTCGGCCACGACATTCTTGTTCACGTAACCTGCGTAGACCATGGTGACTATCTTGAGCATGGGCTCGTCGGTGATACGGCGGCCTTCAATCATCACGCTCTCGATTCCTAGGTCCTTGGCCATCTGGGTGGCAATCTTGCCACCTCCGGTCACGAGCATCTTGTTGCCTTCGATAGAGCAGAAGGCTGCAAGAAGGGTGTTCAGCGATTCGTCGTTCTCTACGACGGCACCGCCCACCTTGACAATATTCAAAGGCATCTTCATAACTAAAGTTCCTCCAGCATTCTTTTTATTACTACCTGTGCAGACACCACTCTGTTGGCGGCTTCGGGGATCACGAGGCTCCTGGGGGAGTCTATGACCTCGTCTGACACGATCATGTTCCTTCTTACAGGCAGGCAGTGCATGAAATATGCATCATTGGTGACTGCCATGTGCTTTGCATCCACGGTCCACCCCATGTCCTTGCTGAGGATCTGGCCGTACTTCGTGGGATCGGTGACGCCGGGGCAGCTCCAGTTCTTCGCATATACGAAGTCGGCGCCTTCCAGGGCCTTCATCTGGTCATATTCTATCTTTGCACCCTTGGTGAACTTAGGGTCGAGCTCGTAGCCTTCAGGCTGGGCTATCACGAAGTCGACGTCGGCAGCGCACATCCACTGTGCGAACGAGTTGGGAACTGCCTGAGGGAGTGCCTTGGGGTGGGGTGCCCAGGTCATCACGACCTTCGGACGTGCCGTCTTCCTGTGCTCCTCGATGGTGATGAGGTCAGCGAATGCCTGGCAGGGATGCACTGTGGCAGACTCAAGGCTGATGACGGGCTTGCCTGAATACTGGATGAACTGGTTGAGAATGGTCTCCTCATAGTCGTAGGCCCTGTCGGTAAGGCCGGCGAAGGAACGCACGCCTATGATGTCGCAGTAGCTTCCTATCACGGGGATAGCCTCGCGCAGATGCTCCGACTTGTCGGAATCCATCACGACGCCGAGCTCGGTCTCAAGCTTCCAGCTGTCCTGGCCGATGTTGAGCACGATGGGGCTCATGCCGAGGTTCAGGGCTGCCTTCTGGGTGCTGAGCCTTGTACGGAGGCTGCTGTTGAAGAAGACTATCATTATTGTCTTGTTCTTCCCGAGGTGCTGGTATCCGAAAGGATTGGCCTTGACCTCGAGAGCTTCCTTCAGCGCTTTGCCGAGGTCGCCTATATCCTGTACATTGAAGAATGAACGCATTTCTAGAGAATTTCTTTAAGTGCCTTGATGAAAACGTCGACGTCTGCCTTGGTGAGGCACAGAGGCGCGAGGAGACGTACCATGTACTGCCCGGAGACACCAGTGAAGATGTGCTTCTCGAAAAGGAGCTTCTTCCTTATCTCAGCCACAGGCTCGTTGAACTCTATGCCTATCATGAGGCCCTTGCCCCTGACTTCCTTGATCCTGGGAGATGAAGGAATGGAGTTCTTCAGGTATTCGCCGACTTCCAATGCATTGTCCACCAGATTTTCAGCCTTGATTATGTCGAGGACGGCATTGGCTGCGGCCATTGCCAGGTGGTTGCCGCCGAAGGTGGTGCCGAGCATGCCCTTCTTTGCTGCAATTTCAGGGGAGATGAGCACACCGCCGCAGGGGAAGCCGTTGGCTATGCCCTTGCCCATGCTGATGATGTCGGGCCTGATGCCGGCCCATTGGTGGGCGAAGAACTTGCCGGTGCGGCCGTATCCGCTCTGAACCTCATCGAGAATGAGGCAGCAGCCGTACTTCTTGCAAAGGCTGCTGAGTTCCTGCAGGAATTCCGGATCGGGGATGTTGATGCCGCCACAGCCCTGGATGCCCTCGATGATGACGGCAGCGACGTCGCCGCCCTTGAGCACCTTCTCGACTGCTGCTGAATCGTTCAGCTCGACGAACGTGACCTTGTGACAGGCATTGAAGGGGGAGACTATGCTGGGGTTGTCGGTAACGGCAACGGCACCTGAAGTGCGGCCGTGGAAGCTCTTCCTGAATGCGACCACGCGGTCCTTGCCCGTATGGAATGAGGCCAGCTTGAGTGCATTCTCGTTCGATTCAGCACCGCTGTTGTCGAGGAAGAGAGAGTACTCAGGATAGCCGCACACTTCTCCGAGCTTGTGCGCAAGTTCCTGCTGCAGAGGGTTCTGCACGCTGTTTGAATAGAATCCTATCTTCTCGACCTGATCCTTGACGGCCTGCACGTAATACGGATGGGAGTGGCCCACCGATATTACCGCATGCCCGCCGTAGAGGTCGAGATATTCTGTGCCCTCAGAGTCCCAGACCTTGCAGCCCAGGGCCTTGACAGGCGTAACGTCGAATAGTGAATATACGTCGAATAGTTCCATTGTATTCTAGAATGCTGATGCCTTGAGGCACAGGCCCTCCTTCTCGGGAAGACCAAACATTATGTTCATGTTCTGCACGGCCTGTCCGGACGCGCCCTTGAGCAGGTTGTCGATCACCGTCGAGACCACGAGCTTGCCGCCGTGCTTCTCGACGTGCACGATGCACTTGTTGGTATTGACCACCTCCTTGAGGTCTATGGGCTTGTCGCTGACGAAGGTGAATGCGGCGTCGCTGTACCAGTCCTTGTACAGCTTCACAGCAGCTTCGGAATCGTACTCGCAGTCCAGGGTGACGCTGGAGAATATGCCTCTTGCGAAATCTCCGCGCATAGGCACGAAGTTGATGCAAGGGTCGATCGTGTATGGTTTGGCCACGAGCCTGAGGTTGCGGTTCACTTCAATCAGATGCTGGTGCTCGAACACCTTGTAAGTCGAGATGTTGTTGTTTCTCCAGCTGAAATGGGTCGTAGCACCGGGCTTGACTCCGGCGCCCGTGCTGCCTGTGATGGCGGTCACGTTGACGTCGCCGCTGAGAGCGTGCATGCCTGCCAAGGGGAGGAGAGCAAGCTGTATGGCAGTGGCGAAGCAGCCGGGGTTAGCAACCTTGCGGGCTGCACCGATCTTATCCTTCTGCCATTCGGGGAGACCATATACATAGCCGTCGTGCTCGTCGCGGAAGTCCTGGGCTAGGTCGATGATGCGAAGCGACTCGGGAGCTTCGTGCTCCTTCCAGAAGGCCTCGCTCTTTCCGTGGCCCGAGCAGAGGAACACTACGTCCACGTTGCTGAGGTCGACATCCTCGCAGAACACCAGGTCGGTGTCGCCGATGAGGCCCTCATGCACGTCGCAGACCTTGTTCCCCGCATTGCTGGACGACTGTGCCCAGACTATCTTCACGGAAGGATGGTTGACAAGGATCCTGACCAGTTCACCTGCCGTATAGCCGGCTGCGCCTATGATACCGGCCCTGATCATATCTCCTCCTCGATTTTTGCTGCCTCGTCGGGATGTGCGGCATAATATGCGCGGAGGGCGGTGCTGCTGACCTTGATGAAGCCCTTGGCGTCGTCGCTGGTCCAGCCTTTCTGCATCTCTCCGTACTCGCCGAACTTGTTCTTCACAAGGTCACACTTGCTGTCGACGCCGACGCAGTCGAAGCAGTAGGGGCGGAGTTGAAGTTCTACCACGCCGGTGACGTTGCGCTGGCTGCTCTCGAGCATAGCCTCGATGTCGCGCATGACGGGCTCGAGATACTGGCTCTCGTGCAGGAACATTCCGTACCAGTTTGCAACCTGGTCCTTCCAGTACTGCTGCCACTTGCTGAGGGTGAACTTCTCGAGGAACTTGTGCGCGGCGATGATGACCATAGGTGCGGCTGCTTCGAATCCGACGCGGCCCTTGATGCCTATGATGGTGTCGCCCACGTGCATGTCACGGCCAATGCCGTAAGGAGCACAGATGGATTCGACCTTGCGTATTGCCTTGATCTTGTCGGTGTATTCCTTGCCGTTCACGCTGCAGAGCTCGCCCTGGCAGAAGCCGAGCTTGAGGGTCTCGGTGCCGGTGTTCTGAACCTGCTTGAGGTATGCGCTCTCGGGCAGGCCCTTTGCTGAATCGAGAATCTCGCCGCCGCAGATGGAGGTGCCCCAGAGTCCTACGTTATATGAATACTTGAGCTTCTTGAAATCGGCTGCGAAGCCGTTTCCGTTAAGGTAGTCGACCTCGAACTGGCGTGTGAGGGCCATGTCGCGTGTGAGGGTTATGATCTCGACGCCGGGAGCCATCACGAGGAAGGTCATGTCGAAGCGTACCTGGTCGTTGCCTGCACCGGTGGAACCGTGTGCGATGGCATCAGCACCTATCTCCTTGGCGTAGCGGGCGATTGCCATGGCCTGGAAGATGCGCTCCGAAGACACTGAGATGGGATATGTTCCGTTCCTGAGCACGTTGCCATAGACCATATACTTAAGGCTCTTGCTGTAGTACTCGGAAGTGACGTCGAGAGTGACGTACTTCACAGCGCCGAGCTTGTATGCGTTTTCTTCGTTTGCGGCAAGCTGCTCGGCAGAGAATCCGCCGGTGTCAGCACATGCTGCATAGACCTCGTACCCCTTCTCCTTTGCGAGGTACATTACTGTGAATGATGTATCCAGACCGCCGCTGAATGCGACAACTACTTTCTTGTTTCCCATAACTGTTTCAGAATTTTAGTATATTTTCTCTTATCCATCCATGTCTGCCACTTGTGCTTGGCAGGATCGTACAGCATTCCCGTGCAGAGGCAGCGTGTGAAGTTGTTTCGTGACAGGACGTCGAAATTGACGCAGCTCTCGCAGCCCTTCCAGAAATCCGGGTCGTCGGTAAGCTCAGAGAATGTCACGGGCACATAGCCGAGCGATGTGTTGATCTTCATGACGGCGAGGCCAGTCGTGAGGCCGAA
This sequence comes from Bacteroidales bacterium, assembly GCA_024401745.1. Classification (GTDB taxonomy): domain Bacteria; phylum Bacteroidota; class Bacteroidia; order Bacteroidales; family UBA932; genus Cryptobacteroides. The sequence goes on along the minus strand of JAKSKK010000001.1, from coordinate 132,914 downwards.
GATCTTTGCGCAGGGGAACATGGCGCGTGAAAGGTCGAATGCCTTCTTCTTGATGGCCCTTGCAAGGCCGTGGCCGCGATATTCCTTCTTGACTATGAGTCCTGAATTTGCTACGAACTGGCCGTGGCCCCAGCACTCTATGTAACAGAATCCGGCAAAGTTGTCACCGTCCAGGGCGATGATTGCCTTGCCTTCATTGATCTTCTTCTCTACGTACTCCGGCTTTCTCTTGGCTATACCGGTGCCTCGGTCCTTGGCCGCATTTTCTATTGTGGTCAGAATCTCGGGAACATACTTGAGATGTTCCGCGGTTGCGACTTGAATGTTAAAGTTCATTTTAAATATGATTTGCCAAATTGTTTATTTCAGGGAATACCATGGTCATGTGGATGACGAATGAATCATACATCTCGGGGGAGCGCAGGATCACCAGGATGGTGTCGTCGCCCGCGATGCAGCCCAGCAGAAGGTCTGCAGGAGCGGCAGTGTCGATGGTGGCGGCAACGGCAGCGGCAAATCCGGGAATGGTCTTCACGACTGCAAGGTTGCCTGAAACATCCACGCTGAGAGCGATGTTCTGGCTGGAGCGCATGTTCGTCGCATGGCCAATGGTGCCATTGGAGTTCATTGAATACTTATATCCATGAGTGGTGTGGATCTTGACCACCTGCAGTTCCTTGAGGTCGCGTGACAGGGTTGCCTGGGTGAGGTCGAAGCCCTTTTCCTTAAGAATGGATATGAGTTCTTCCTGACTGCCGATTGACTGGCTTCGGATTATCGAAGTGATGGCGGCTAAGCGTGCTTTCTTTGTGAGTCCGTCTCCCATTGTTTGAATAATTATTCAGTGATATTGAATGTTTATGCAAAAATATATCAAATATGTCAAACTGCAAAATATAAATATGATTCTCTTGCGAATTATTCATTATCTTTGAAGTCAAGATAGAATTTCAAGCAAAATGGACATCAGGAAAGTAGTAGTTGCAGGAGGCGGAGTCCTCGGCAGTCAGATAGCATTCCAGGCCGCATATTGTGGATTTGACGTTACAATATGGCTGAGAAGCGAGGGCAGCATCTCACGCACCAAGCCGAAGCTGGCATCGGTCCGCAAGTCATATCTTGAAGCGATAGACCTCATGTCCGGCAGGGATCCTCTCAATAACTGGTGCAGGGGAATTGCCGACATGGACAACTTCAGCAAATACGACTGCCTCGAGAACGTAGACAATGCCAGCGAGAATCTCAAGCTGGAGCTTGACCTCGCGAAGGCTGTCAAGGACGCCGACATTGTCATCGAGTCTGTTGCCGAGAATGCAGAAGACAAGACGGCTTTCTACCAGATGCTCGCACCGCTCCTTCCCAAGAAGACCATACTTGTCACCAATTCCTCGACTCTCCTGCCTTCGATGTTCGAGAAGGTTACCGGCCGCAGCGACAAATACCTTGCTCTGCATTTCGCGAACGCCATCTGGAAGAACAACACTGCCGAGATCATGGCCCAGCCCAAGACCGACCCCAAGATATTCGACGAGGTGGTGAAGTTCGCTAACCAGATAAGGATGGTGGCCCTTCCGGTGCTCAAGGAGAAGAACGGATATCTTCTCAATTCCATGCTGGTGCCTTTCCTGCTGTCAGGACTCGACCTGTATGTGAATGAAGTCAGCGACCCCGAGAGCATCGACAAGGCCTGGACACTTGGCACAGGCGCTCCCCGCGGCCCGTTCCAGATATTCGACGTGGTTGGCATCCAGACTGCCTACAACATCGTGATGCAGTATCAGAAGGTACCAGGGCTGTTCACACCGCTCCTTAGGAAGATGCTCCTTCCCTACAACTTCAAGGGCATGGAGAAGGTGCTCAAGAAGATGATCGACGAGGGCAGGCTGGGCAAGTCCAGCGGCGAAGGCTTCTACAAGTACGAATAAACGAATCAGGCGGGGAGTGTGAAACTCTCCGCCTGTCAGTTTTGGCCCTGCCGTAAGCCGGTTTCTGTTTTTGAATCCGTCATTTATCTTCGCGACCTACCCCCTGGCATCGGGCGGGCAGCCCTCATCTGCCAGTATATTTGGTTTTGCAGGTCCCGGTGCCGTACCCGCACTGCATCGCTGCAGTACGTCGTGAGCTCTTGCCTCACGTTTTCACCCTTGCCGCGCTGAAGCGCCCTTGCGGGCTCGCCCGGCGGTCGTTTTCTGTTACAGCTGGCGTAAGATTACTCCTACCTGTGCTTTCCACAGCGGGATGCCCTGTCCTGTCCGGACTTTCCTAAGCATTGCTGCCTCGACGGATCGCAAGACCGGGTGCAAAGTTACACGAATCTTTTTATCTTTGCAATGTGAAACGGTTAATTGCAATACTCTGCCTCCTGTCTTGTGTCGGCTGCGCTGACGCCAAGGTGCGCCAATATACGGTGCAGGTGGTGAATGAATACACTCACGACTCCAAGGCCTACACCCAGGGCCTGTTTTTCCACGACGGCACCTTCTACGAGAGCACCGGCCAGTGGGGAGAGAGCAGCATGCGCATAGTCGACCTCAAGACCGGCAAGGTCCTGAGAAAGCTTGCCTTTGCAAAGAAGTACTTCGGCGAGGGCAGCGTGATCCTTGGCGACAAGCTCTATTGCCTTACATGGACCAACAAGGTCGTGTTCGTGTACAACGCTAAGACCCTTGAGTACGACAAATCGTATTCATATCCACGAGAGGGCTGGGGCCTCACCACTGACGGTAAGGAGCTCATAGCATCCGACGGGTCGTCAAAGATCTATTTCCTCGACAAGGACCTGAAGCTCCAGCGCAGCATAAACGTGAAGCTGAACGGACGCAGCATAAAGTATCTGAACGAACTCGAGTGGATCGACGGCAGGATATGGGCAAATGTCTATACCACCGACACCATACTCATCATCAACCCGTCAGACGGCAATGTGGAGGGAGTGATTGACTGCGCAGGTCTTCTGCCCAAGAATCTTCATGGCCCTGACACCGACGTCCTGAACGGAATAGCCGTCGATGCTGATGGCAGGATATACCTTACCGGCAAGAACTGGCCTCGGCTCTACGAGGTCAAGCTGGTAGAAAAGAAATAAAGCCGTATATTTGCGGCAACAGACATTGCGGGGGTACTCGGCGCAAGCCGGGTTGAGAGAGTCCCGAAGAACCTGATGCGGATAATGCCGCCGTAGGGAAGCAAGTATGAAAGCATTATTTATTCTATTGATCTCGCTCCTGGACATCCAGGACACGATTCCGGCGCTGACAGTATTCGCCGGCAGAGCAGGGCAGGACACTCCCGTTCCGCACACAACCGTTTCACAGGAAGAACTCAGATCCCGCGCAGTCGAGACCTCGGTGCCTATGGCTCTTGACTCCGAGCCATCGGTCGTGAGCACCAACGAAGGCGGCACCGGCCTGGGTTACAGCCAGATGCGCATAAGGGGAGTGGCCGGCGGCCAGACTTCGGTGAGCCTTAACGGTATAAGCCTTAACGGTGCAGAGGACGGTGAGGTCTTCTGGGTGAACATCCCCGCGCTGGGGAAATATCTGTCTTCCGTGCAGATTCAGCGTGGCCTTGGCACCAGCGCATGTGGACCCGGAGCATTCGGAGCCGGCATCAACATGAGCACAGAGAACGCTGTGGAGTCGCTTTCCGCCGAACTGAACCTGGGCTCCTTCGGCACAATCGGCGGAATGATTCAGGCGCCTCTGGTGTACGGGCACATCGGCAACGGCACTCTCACCGCAGGCGGAGCCTACAGCTTGCAGCATACCAACGGCTACATCAGGAACGCATTCGCGGACGTGCAGAGCGCCCTGGGCCTCGTGAACTGGGACAACGGGAAGGACCGTCTGGCACTGACTATCCTGTTCGGGCAGCAGCACTCCGGAATCACCTGGGAAGGCATTCCACTGGCAAAATACCGCGAGGATCCCATGTACAATCCGGCAGGGGAGTACCGCGACTCGGAAGGCCGGCTGCATTACTATGACAACCAGTCCGACAACTACCGCCAGCTGCATTTCCAGCTCAACTGGAAGCACAGCTTCAGCCACAACCTGAAAAGCAGCACCACGCTCAACTATACCGACGGCATAGGCTACTACGAGCAGTACCGCGTAGCTTTCCTTGACGGGCAGAACGACGCCATCACCGACGACGCCCTTGGCAATTCGCTGTATGTACTGAGAAGCGACATCGTCTGGCAGACGTCCTCATTTGCCCTGAGCGGCGGCATCTATGCATCCCTGTACAGATGCCAGCACTACGGTACCTACTGGCTTCCCACTGCGACTGACGACGTCAGGAACTGGTACGACAACGATGCGCTCAAATATGAGGGAGACGCTTACCTGAGAGCCGAATGGTCTGCGCTCAGGCATACCACGCTGTACGCGGAGCTTCAGGGCAGGGCCCTGCATCACGACATGACAGGTCCGGACGAATACGGGCAGGTCCTTGATTTTGCGAGGACCTGGGCATTCCTGAACCCCAGGCTCGGAGTGACTGTGCGCCCGTCGGCCAGAAACAGGTTCATGGCATCGGCTGCACTCGGCCATCGCGAACCTACAAGGGCCGACCTGCAGGCCAGCACGCAGGTCAGGCCTGAGACCATGCTGGACCTCGAGGCATCCTACGGCTTCAGCGGCAGTCACGCAGCGTTCAGCATAGGTATTTATGACATGGAGTACTACGACATGCTCCTCGAGACCGGGCGCATCAACGACGCGGGCTATGTCATAAAGGAGAATACTCCAAGAGCATTCAGGAGGGGAGTCGAGCTGAGCGGAAGCTGGAAACCTCTGGCAAAGTTCAGCACAAGCGCCAACCTCACACTCAGCACCAATAGGATAAAGAGATACACCGCATTCCTGGACTGCTATGATGCAGACTGGAATTACCTGGGGCAGACCTCGGAAGAATACGCCGATGCACCCATCCTGCTCAGCCCTTCCGCCATAGCCGGGGCGCAGCTGAAGTACAGCCCAGACTGGATGAACAAAGGCATCTCCCTCCGGTACAAGTACGTAGGCAGGCAGTACTGGGACAACACCGGCAATGCCTCCAGGATGGTTCCGGCATACTCCACAGTCGGGCTCTCAGCCGCACACTGCTTCGATATCAGGAAGATGAAGCTCACTCTTTGCGCCGAGGCCGACAATCTGCTGAACAGTCAGTATTATGCCTATGCATGGGTCTGGAGGGCCATTGTGGACGGCAGGCCATATCAGACTGAAGGCGTGTTCCCGCAGGCTCCAATCGGCTTAAGGCTGAGCATAAACATTGCTTTTTAGCAAGCCATCGCTTATATTTGCAGTAATCTCAAATTACCGGACATAACATGAATCAGGAGAAATACGGCCTCGACCTTCATTGCAACATGCTTCTCGACGAATACAACGAGAACATGCCTGCATACGAGAAGATAATGGAGATAGCACAGCGTGAGCTCGACAAGGCAATCAAGGGCATTGGCCTGTATATCGTTGCGCACGAGAGCCGCATAAAGGCTGAAGCCAGCCTTGCCGGCAAGCTCGACCTCAAAGGCTACAAGTACAGCACCATCGCCGACATCACCGACATCGTGGGCATACGCGTAGTGACATTCTTCTCCGACGAAGTCGACAAGGTGGCCGTCCTGATCGACAAGTTATTCGACGTAGACTGGTCGCAGAGCGTCGACAAGCGCAAGATGCACGCTCTCGACAGCTTCGGATACAACTCCCTGCATTACATCTGCCGCATCCCAAAGACGCTTTACGACAATCCCGAGCTTCCCATGGTGAACGAACTCAGGTTCGAGGTGCAGATGCGTACTGCCCTTCAGCACGTATGGTCCAACATGAACCACGACACCGGTTACAAGTCAGGCGTCGACGTGCCCAAGGAGTACATACGCAACCTGAACTGCCTGGCCGGCATGCTGGAGCTTGCAGACGAGCAGTTCAGCCGCATCCGTACTGAAATCAACGACTACAGGCGCAAGGTGCAGGCCCTGGTGGCCGACGGAGAGTTCGACAAGGTTCCCCTCGACATGGACTCCTTCACTAGCTATCTCAAGCTCAAGCCTTTCGAGAAGCTCACCAAGAGAATAGCCGCCATCAACCAGGCAGAGATATACGAATCCTCCGCCCTGAAATACCTCACTGCCTTCAAGGCCATAGGCTTCCAGACCCTTGGCGACCTGCAGAAGCTCATCCAGGAATACGGAGAGGATGCATACGAGCTTGCGGCATACCAGATCGGCGGAACCGACCTCGACATCATCAGCTCCACAATTGCCATACAGGACCTCCTCGAGGTCTATATCCTGCGCAACGGCGGCGGCGTGCTCGGGCTTGAGAAGCTTTTCGAGAAGGTCAGCGGACCGTCCGAGCACAACAGGGCACGCGCCGAAAGAGTGCTCGCAAACGCGAAATGCCTAAAGTTCATGACTGGGAATGGCAGATAACTATCTTGAGAAAAAGCAGGAGGCTCTGAGGAACGGCGCAAGCGTATATGTACGCAACACGCCGTCTCTTGACACTCTCATCCGCCGTGTAGCCGGTCCGGTCTCCGATCCTTCTTACGAAATCAAGCAGGCGCAGCTGGATGCAGTCGTGCGCAGCGCATCGTCATATTCCCCTGAATCAATGTTCGAGACGTCTGAAGGCACGATAGTGATTTCGGGCGTCGGCGCTGCCCAGGCGGCCGTCATAGCCAGACTCAAGGCCGCTGAACTTGGCATCAAGTCAGAGCAGAAAGAAAGCAGCGGCGTCTTCACGCTGCTGCTCTACAGATAATTTTTACAAAATGATGAAAATATTCCGTTCTTCCATCCTCGCCGGCATCTGCATAGGCATCGCCGGCTTCGGCTATCTTGCAGAAAAGAGCTTTGTTGGTTCCGTCCTGTTCGCCTTCGGCCTTCTTGCCGTCGTGCATTATGGTCTCAAGCTGTTCACAGGAACTGCAGGCTTCTTCAAGAAAGGGGAGTTCTGGAATCTGTTCACGATCCTGCTTGGCAACATCGTCGGCTGCCTCGTAGTGGCTCTGATCGCCAGATGCTCACCTATGCCTCTCCAGCAGACCGCTCAGGGCATTCTTCAGGCCCGTCTGGCCGTTGGCCCGCTCAAGGGCGCTGCGCTTGCAGTAGGATGCGGTTTCATCATGACAACGGCCGTTACCTTCGGCCGTCAGGGCAAGTACCTGCCTCTGCTCTTCGGTGTGCCCATGTTCATCACCTGCGGATTCCCGCACTGCATCGCCGATGCTTTCTATTACCTCTGTGCACCCCTGCCATTCCTGGCAGAGAATGCGCTTGCGGTAATTCTTTTCTATATCAGCATTGTAATCGGCAATTTCGTGGGCTGCAACCTCTACAGGGTGATAATGCCTAAAGAGCTGCAGTAAACTTAAGAGCAAACGACTCCAACGGCATGTTCTTCGGCAGGGTCACGGTGACCTTGTCGCCTTCTACCTTGTACTTCACGGCCTTTCCGGTCGAAAGAAGCACCATCTTGCCGGTAGGGATGTTGCCCTTCCATTCTATGGTCTGAGGCTTCGGCCCCTCCTTGTATACCCAGATGGCATTGAGAGTCTTGCCGTCCTTGTTGGCTGTGAACCACACGTCGCCCTGGTGATAGTTCTTGGTGATGCGAGTGTTGTAGATAGCATCACCGTACTTGCGCAGCCAATCACCCACACAGCGTAGTATCAAGGCAGCAATCTCATCGATGGTTCCGTCAGGTTTGGGACCAACTCCGAGCAGGTAGTTTCCACCCTTTGCGACAACTTCGACAAGATTGGCGATGATGGCAACGTTGCTCTTATAATTGGGGTTGTTCACCCAGCCCCAGCCAGCCATCACGTCGCAGGTCTCCCAGGGGAAGTCGAACTGTGCGGGAGGAATCTGGCATTCGGGGGTCTGATAGTTCTCGAACTCGCCGCGGCATGCACGGTCGACGCTGATCATGCCCGGGTTGCGCTGGCGTGCACCTTCGAGCACATCACCAAGCTCGACTGACTTGCCGTCTATCCATCCGCCGTCAAGCCACAGGATGTCGATGTTGCCGTACTCGCCGCTGGTGATCTCATTCAGCTGATTCTTGGTGTAGTCGACGTAGTTACGCCACCAGTCGGGGTGTGCTGCCTTGTCGTAGTTCTGATATCTGTCGGCTGCAGCAAACTTGGGATTCCAGAAATCCTTGCAGTGCCAGTCAGGCTTTGAGAAGTATGCTCCGACCATGAAATCCTTCTCACGGAATGCGTTGAAGACTTCCTTTGCCACATTGCTGCGGGGGTCGGAGCCGAAAGGAGTGTTAGTGATCTTGAAATCAGTGTACTTGGAGTCGAACATGCAGAAGCCGTCATGATGCTTGGTGGTGAACACAAGATACTTCATTCCGGCATCCTTCATTATGTCAGCCCACTTGGAAGGGTCGAACTGGGTAGGGTTCATCTGCGAATTCAAGCCCCAGTACCACTTTCTGAACTCATCGAGAGACATGCCCAACTGCTCACGGGCAGCTGTTTCCCAGTCGAAGTCCTCGCCGCAGAGCCCCCAGGACTCCACGATTCCGGGAATCGCATAGAGTCCCCAGTGGAAGATGACACCGAACTTGAGGTCCTGCCACTGGTCGAGCTTGGCAAGAACCTGCTCGTCCTTGGGAGCGGTGTAATGTCCCCACCAGTCGTCAAGCCTCTCGTCAAGGAACTCGCCTATGCGGTCGAGCCAGGTGTAGCTGCCTGTTCCGGGAGATGCAGTTCGCTGAAAGCAATGGTTGCGCTTGGCAAGCAAGTGCAGTTCGCTCTGGACTCCCATGCTGCGCATCTTCTCCCAAACGCGGACTGAGCCCACTGAAGAGTACACGTCCTCATCGCCCTGGATGAAGAGCATGGGGGCCGTGTCCTTGTCGAAGTTGAATTCCGGAGCGAGGTAGAGCTCGTCGCCGTCGCCATGCTGCGCGTTCGCATCCCCGAAGCCGTCAGAGAGTACGTATGCGGGATATATGCCGATTCCCCACTGGACATTGCAGGGGAGCTTGTCGACGTCGTCGATGGGCAGATAGGAACGCTGGGCCGATGAGGTGACGCCCATGAGGCAGAGATGTCCGCCGGCAGAGCTGCCCATGATGCCAATCTGGTTCGGGTCGCAGCCGTGAGAGCGGGCCTCGCTGCGTACCAGTCTGATAGCTCGCTGGATGTCCTGCCATGCAGGCGTGTGCATTCCGAGATTCGTCTCAGGAGCAGGGCGGGGAGTGCGGTACTGCAGGGTCACGACGGTCATGCCCCTCTCGTTCAGATAGCGCCTTGCAGGGTCGACCTCGAAGCCGTCGGGGCTGTTGCCGTAATAACCTCCGCCTGACCAGATGATCTGCACTGCATCAGTTCTGCGGTTTACGGGGATGTGCCATGAGATGTAGGGGTGCTTCTGGTCAAGTCCGTCGTTAGGCATCTTGCCCTCAGGCCAGATGTCCTCGTCGATAACTTCAACCTGATCCTCGTCGCTGGCGTAGCGGTCCATGATGGCGACTTCAGGCTCGAGAGGCTTCACGAACTCCATCTGATTGATGAACTCGACAGCACGGTCAAGGCCGAAAGCACCGTGGCCCTTGCCGGGATAGAGATGCAGCTCGGCAGGAATGCCACGCTTGTGGAGCTCCTTGTAGACGAGGGTGGAACCGCTCGGGGTGTATGGATCCTCGCCACCGTGATGGAGGCTCATGGGGCAGGTCTTCTCGTCGAACTTGAAGCAGTCGGAGATCTTCACGTCGGGGCCGATGCCAATGCGCTGAGCGGGGTCGCCGTTCTCACCGTCGGTAGTGACGTATGCGGGCGCATTCACGATAGCCCAGTTGATGTGGCAGGGAAGGTCGTCGATCGCATCTGTCTTCCCGTATGCTGGAGTCTGTGAGCTCGTGGCAAGCAGCAGGGCAAGGTGAGAGCCGGCAGACATCGAGACAGTTCCGATCTTTTCAGGGTCGAAGCCGCGCTTCGCAGCCTCGCTGCGGACCATCCTCACTGCACGCTGGCCGTCCTCCCAGGCAGTCTGGTAGATGGGAAGGCCAACAGGGCGGGGTGTGCGATATACGAAGTTGACGCACTGGAAGCCCATTGCGGTGAAGCATTCGCGCCACTCCTTGATGAGCTGGATGTCGCAGCAGCACATATAGCTGCCGCCGGAGATGAGGATCATGCAGCCTCCGTTGGGATGCTCAGGTGCCTCGAACCATTCCAGGTAGGCCGTACGATGCTGGTCGGCATCGAAGCCGGGCCCGAACTCGTTCACCATCGCAGCAATCTGATGATCCTGCCTGTCAGGCATCTTGCCATCGGGCCATACCGGCTCGCGTTCCTGCGCTGCCAAGAACAGCGGCAGCAGCAGGCTGATTGTCAAAAATAATTTTCTCATATTCAATTAACTACAAAATTTCTTATCACGCAGCCACGGCGTTCGCCCTCGGTCGGAACCTTGATCTCAAGGCTGTGCATGCCTTCAGGCAGATCTTCGCCAAGCATATAAACCCAAGGAATATACAGTCCCTCGCTCCATTCAGTATAGGTGTCGAGTTCCTTCCATTCTCCACGGTCGATGCGGTAGCTGATCACCGCGGCATCCGGCCCTGCCACGCAGAAAATGCCGATGTCGTTGCCGTTGAAGTAATATCGCAGCGAACCGCCGACGCTTGTTGCAAGCATGGGGACATTCACGAAACCGACTCTTGTGCCGGCCTCGATCGCCGGTGTCCAGTCCTCATCATACTGGAAGCCCTTAAGTGCGAATGCCTGAGAAGGCGTAAGCAGCTTGCCGCTTGAGTACGAGGCCTCGTCGATGGCTGCAGGAACATGATGAACGGCAGGGGAGTATGACGCCTTCGTGTTCGCGTCAAGCAGAGCATTGATTGAAGCCGTGTAGAACTTGTGACCATACCATGCAGGATGGCAGCCGCCGAACTGCTCCCAGGTGAGTTCACCTGCCTGCATCCTGTCATGGATTTCCTGCACTTCGTTGATCGAGCACAGGTGGTAACGGTTGGCCACCCTTTCATGGTTGAGCACCACGTCAGGAATTTCCCCGTCCTCCATCATTGGCACAAACGGCTCATACGTGAAGTGCATGAGCACTATGTCCATCATGGGATTGACGGCCAGAGCGTGGCGGACCACGCCTTCTACGCCGCGAACCTGAGAGCGTGCGTCAAAACCGTTCGTGTCGTCGTTGACGGCCGCCTCGAAGAACATCAGGTCAGGAGTGCCGTGCTGCAGCACGTCCTGCTCGAAACGGAAGGCATGTGGAGTAGACCCCAGAGAGCCTATTCCGGCTTCGATGAACTGGAACTCGGTTTCGGGGAAACGCTGCTGAAGGTCCTCCATTATCTGATTGCGCCATCCGCGCATTTCAGTGATCGATCCGCCAAGGAAAGCGACACAAGCCTTCTTGCGCACGGCCATGGCATACATGGCGTTATCCAGATTGCCACGCAGGCTGATGCTCTGCCTGTCAGCATATCCCGGGGCATAGCGCTTTACAAAGTCCACCACGGGTTCAGGATCATCCAGGCTGTGGGGATGATGGTCGCATTCAGGCTTGAGGATGAGCTCGACTATGCCGCCCATGTCCTGATAGCGATCGCGGACCCTCTTGAAATTCTCCTCGAAAGGCACCACGCTGTCGCTGCCTCCGCATACGCCTATCATAGGTATTCCTGCCTTCGCAATCGCAGGGAGACGCTGGAGCGCATTGCCGGAGAAATAGGGAGTGACGTCACTGTCCTGCATGTACCACCAGTCAAGGAAGGAAGTCCAGAGCTCCTCATCCTTGCGTCCGGGCCATGAGAGTATGTCACAGACCGGAGCGTCCAGATACATCGACGCCACGGTCTCCGGGTAGGCCTCCGCCCACGCAAAGCAGAAATAGCCGCCGCGGCTGAAACCTTCCATGGTGACCTTGGGATTCACGCCGAAGCGTGCCACCGCATCTTCATAGAAATCGTGTGCCCAGCCCACGCTCTCGGGGCTTCCGTAGCAATGTGTGACATCGTAATAGGCTATGTGCCAGCCTTCCTTGAGAAGGGCGATGTCCACCGAGGGAAAGGCGTCGAAGAAGGCAGGACGCCATATCCAGGGCCTGCCGGGTGCGGGATTCTCCGGCACGACCAGTACCGCATCCCTGCCATCTATCTGATAGTCGTAACGCGTCCCACCGTTCCAGTCAGTCTGCGCTGAAGCGCCGACTGTCATCAGCACAAGAAGGACGGCCAAGCATATTTTTCTGAACATTCTTTTACAGGAATTTATGAATCATTCAAATTTAGCAAATCTTTCCCGAATATGCCAATGCAACATTTCGGGCATGAACAGCATCTATTAATTGTCAAAAGTAGTAAATGAGCAATATGAAGAATATTCTGAAGATTATTGTTGTTGCATCAGTCGTCCTTCTCTCGGCAAGCTGCCAGAAAGAAAATACAGACCAGACCGCACCCATTCTTCCTCCCGTAGAATCAGTGAAGGTGGACCTTTCCACATTCACGGGCACGGCCACCAAGGCAGGCGACTGCAACGAATATTTCCAGTATGTGGTCGAGTCGATCATTGCGAACTGGAACACACTCTACGAACAGATAATCAACATCCCCGTCCAGGGCTTCGAAGCCTTTGTGAACATTCATCCCGTTCAGCAGGGCGACGGCGTCTGGATGTGGCAGTGTGACGTCAAGGACGGCTTCACCGTCTACACAGTGTCACTCGTGGGCAAGGAGAAGCGCAACCACGTGGAATGGGAACTCGCAGTTTCAAGCGAGGGCCTCTTCACTCTCAAGAACTTCGTATGGCTTACCGGCACATCAAGCAAGGATGGCCGCGAGGGTGAGTGGAAGGTTGCAGTCGGCCCCACCGACCTCATCTCTCCCACCGACGTTGCAGTCACAAGCAGATGGGAGTGCAACGCAAACCGCAGGATCAGCAAGGTCGAGCTCACATACGAACTCGCACATATCTGCTGCGGAATCAATCCTTTCTTCCACAACAGCAAGATAACCTGGATGGCAACCGCAACCGACCCCGCATACAACCATTCCATCAGCGCATACTACAACCATATGGGACTCGGCTGGTGGCAGGCTGACGTCGAGTGGAACTCCGAGAACGGCGCCGGTCGTGTAAAGTGTGCCGACAAATGGAACGACGGTGGCTGGTACATGTGGCCTGCACACGTAAGCGAATAATTCTAACCTACTATATACAACAAGCCCCTGCACTTTCATTGTGCGGGGGCTTGATCATTATATCGAGAGAATGCCGAGGACGTTGATCAGTTCCTTGTCTATCGGCTTGTCCCATTTGATTGCCCTTGTGATGGTCACATAGACTATCTGGTCATCCTTGATTCCGACCATGATGTTGCGCTGGCCTTCCTGAAGGGCCTCGATGGCCGCAACGCCAAGGCGGCTGGCGAGTATGCGGTCGTATGCGGTAGGGGTGCCGCCGCGCTGCAGATGGCCGAGTATGGAAACGCGCACGTCGTACTGAGGATATTCCTTGCGGACGCGCTCGGCATAGTGCATAGCACCGCCGTCCTTCTCGGATACGAGCACGATGCTGCTGTTCTTGCTCTTTCGTATTCCGCGGTTGATGAAGTTGGCGAGCTGGTCGATGTCGGTATTGTCCTCAGGGATGATGGCTGCCTCGGCACCTGCCGCAATTGCGCTGTTCTGGGTGAGGAATCCTGCGTCGCGGCCCATCACTTCCACGAAGAATATGCGGTCGTGCGAGGTCGCGGTATCGCGGATCTTGTCGACGCATTCCATGATGGTATTGAGCGCGGTGTCGTATCCAATGGTGGAGTCGGTGCCGTAGAGGTCGTTGTCGATAGTGCCGGGGAGTCCGATGACGGGAACGTCGTGCTCCTTGGCAAGTTCCATGGCGCCGGCAAGCGATCCGTTGCCGCCGATGACCACGAGGGCATCGATGTCGTACTTGCACATGTTGTCGTATGCCTTCTGACGGCCTTCGACTGTAAGGAATTCCTTGCTGCGGGCGGTCTTGAGTATGGTGCCGCCGCGCTGTATGGTGTTGCTCACGCTCTCCGTGGTGAATTCCTTTATGTCGTCATTGATGAGTCCTTCCCATCCGCGGTATACGGCGTATACCTTCCAGCCCTGGAAAATGGCGGCCCTGGTGACGGCCCTGATGCAGGCATTCATTCCCGGAGCGTCGCCTCCTGAAGTAAGAACACCTATGGTCTTGATTTCTTTCATTGTCCTACTAACATTTATCTGACAAAGATACAATTTATTTTTCGTACTTTTGTTTGTCTCAAACATCACAATGAAAAGGTTACTCATACTTGCAACAGCTGCGCTCGCACTCATGTCCTGCGCAGGCGACAATGATTTCAAGACTCTTGAATCAGAATTCCGCAATCCTCCCATGGAGGCCCGTCCACGCGTATGGTGGCACTGGGAAGACGGCAACATCACCAAGGACGGCATCCGCAAGGACCTCGAATGGATGCACCGCATTGGCATCGGCGGATACCATCACTTCGACGCCGGCATCAACATGCCGCCCGTCGTCGAGAACCGCATGATCTACATGCACGACGACTGGAAGGACGCGTTCCGCTATGCGATTGCCATGTCCGACTCGCTCGGAATGACCGTGGGCATAGCAAGTTCTCCCGGCTGGAGCAACACGGGTGGACCGTGGGTCGAGAAGGAAGATGCCATGAAGCGCCTCGTATGGAGCTACGTCGACGTAGAGGAAGGGGAGGACCCCGTCATCACTCTTCCTCAGCCGAAGACGAATCTCGACTTCTACAGGGACATCAAGGTGCTGGCAGTCTATCTGCCTGACGAATGCGACGACTACAGGTCGATCAAGGTCTACGGCCGCGGAGGCCGCAACATGTGGAACGTTCAGCCATACGACCACAGCCTCGTCCTCGAGGCAAGCGATGACGGCGTGAACTTCAGGGAGATTGCCCGCATCCCCGGCACCAACGCCGGCGACATCACCATCAACTTCCCGCCCACGAAGGCCCAGGAATTCCGTCTGGTCGATGAATCAGGCAAGGCAGCGCCCGAATACACCTTATTCAACCAGACACGCATCATGAAGGCTGAGGAAAAGGCCGGATTCAGCTCGCCATACGACCTGAACGAGTTCCCCACCATCCTTCCGAATGGGGAGAACGTGGCCGCAAAGGAGTCAGTCACTGACCTTACCGACATGATGGAGGAAGACGGCACGCTGAACTGGGAGGCACCTTACGGCAGCTGGCGCATAATACGCTTCGGCTACACCCTTACCGGCAAGCGCAACGGACCCGCGCCCAAGGAGGCAACCGGCCTGGAGGTCGACAAGCTCGACCAGGAGGCATATCACAACTACTTCGTGAAGTACCTCGACATGTACAAGGAGGCCACCGGCGGCATGATAGGCAGCAGGGGTATCACTGAGCTGCTCGTTGACAGCTACGAGGCCGGCTGGCAGACCTGGACACCGAAGATGTTCGAGGAGTTCGAGGCACGCAGAGGCTACTCGATGCTGCCCTGGATGCCCGTCCTCACCGGAGAGATTCTCGAGAGCGTGGAAGCGTCCGAGAAGTTCCTCTTCGACTGGCGCCGCACCATAGGCGAACTCTATCAGGCCAGCTACGCAAGCGTGAAGGAGATAGCCGCCGAATACGGAATCGGCACCGTATGCCTCGAGTCGCAGGAGAACGGCCGCGTGTTCGTGACCGACGGAATGTCGATCAAGCGCCACGCCGACGTGCCTATGGCTGCATGCTGGGCAAAGGTCGACCGTCCCACCTCACACTCCACCATACCCGTTGCCGTGGCCGACATGCGCGAGTCAGCATCGCTCTCTCACCTCTACGGAGGCCAGTGGGTAGCCACTGAGTCATTCACCGCAGACGGTTGGGAAGACAATGCCTACACCTTCACCCCCGAACGCATCAAATGGCTGGCCGACACCGAGTTCGCCAGCGGAATAAACCGCATATTCGTGCATGAGTCCTCATCCCAGCCGCTCGACGACTGCAAGCCCGGCCTCGGCCTCATGGGCTACGGCCAGTGGTTCAACCGCCACGAGACATGGGCAGAGCAGGCAAAGGCCTGGACCGACTACCTGGCAAGGACCTCATACATGATGTCACGCGGCCTTAACATCTCTGACGTGCTCGTTTACTATGGCGAGGACACCAACGTCACCGCCAAGTATGCCCTGAAGGAATTCCCCGTTCCCACTGGTTACAACTACGATTTCATCAATGCCGACGGCCTGTTCGACATCGAAGTGAAGAATGGTCGCATCGTTGCACCTTCAGGAGCAGAGTACAGCATCCTCTGCCTCGACATCGCAGGTCTTCCTCAGTCTGAAGAAGTGGCTGCACGCCTTCAGGAACTCACCGATGCAGGAGCACCTATGTGCGAGATCGGCGACCTCGAATCCGCCATCGCTGCTACGCCCAAGGACGTCGATGGCCCCGCTGAGCTCCGCTTCGTGCACAGGAAGACCGGCAACACCGAATTCTACTGGATAGACAATCCCACCGACGGCGAGATGAACGCTGAGATATCGCTCAGATGCGCAGGCCAGAAGCCCGTCATCTGGACCCCCGACAGCGGTGAGATTACAGAGACTAGCTACCGCGTCGAGAACGGCAGGACCATCATCCCCATGCATCTCTTCTCAAATGATGCCGTGTTCGTGGTATTCACTCCCGACAAGGCCAAGAGCAGCTACACGGCACCCGCAGCACCCCAGCCTTCCGGCAGCAGCATTGAGCTCAAGGCCTGGAAGATGGAATTCCCCCAGAGGACCATCGACGTTGAAGAGCTGAGCGACTATACGGAGTCCGACATCGAAGACTTGAAGTACTTCTCAGGAACCTGCAGGTACTCGACGACCCTCTCGCTCGACAAGGCACCCAAGGTAGCCGTGCTCGAACTCGGCAGAGTCTGTGACCTGTGCGAGCTCAGGATCAATGGCGAGGAGGTTGGCATTCTCTGGAGAGCTCCCTTCACAGCCAACGTCGCAAAGTTCCTAAAGTCAGGGGAGAACACCATAGAGGTTAACGTGGTCAACACCTGGGTGAACCGCCTCATCGGCGACGCACAGCCCGACTGTCCCAAGAAGACCACATACACCACGGCAGCCTTCTACAAGGCGAACCATGCACTGGCACCAGCCGGTCTGCTGGGCCCGGTTGTACTGAAATACTAGAGTTTCTGTCCGAGAATCAGCAGGCTTGCCAGCTTGCTGCGACGGATAAGACAGACTATGCAGTAGCAGAGCACGAGCTCTGCTATTGCTATTATCGGCGCTGCCAGGCACGACCAGGGAAGGGGAATGAAGACATTCAGGCAGTGGATGAATATCTCAAGGGTGAAAGTCTGCAGCACATATATGCCGAGCGTCGCACCACCGATCCGGCAAAGGGTCTGCGTCCAGCTGAAGCGCTTCAGGAAGCCGTAAACGGGCTTTGAAAGGAAGAAGAAGAGCAATGTACCGGCCACACCAATGGCGAGCCTGTAGACGGTGATTCCGAGGTTATGGAAGTCGATTGATCCGGCATTGAACGTCACAGTCGGTACCATGTATACTGTAAGTCGGCCGGACCAGAAGGGGAGCAGTGCAAAGAATGCCACTGCCGAGAGGATTGTCCACAGCTTCCAGTGTCTCTCGAGTTTGTCGACCCTGTTGCCAATGAGCATACCAAGCGCGAACATAGGGAGCATGAAGTTCAAGTTCACGACCTGAGCTCCCGGCAAGAGGATGATGCCCACAGTTGCTACGAGTGCCGCGGTCCAGTCCTTCCTGCAGAGCTTGCATAGAGGATACATTAAGACTATGCAGAGGAACAGGCACTTGAGGAACCACACGGAGTTCATGAATCCGTTAAAAGACATTTCACAGAGGTCTGCTATGGCCTTTGTCCTGCCGGCCAGCATTATGATCACTCCAATGAGGAATGCTGTGACTGATGGTATGAGCAGCTGAATGGACTTCTCCTACAGGACAGTGAGGAAATCCTTCTTCAGTGCCGAACGGAAGAAGAAGCCGCTGAGGAAGATGAACAGAGGCATGTGATAGGTATAGATGAAGCTCCATATCGGGTGGTCCCAGAAAATGTCGGCAGATATCTGCTCGGTGGAATGTCCGAGAAGGACGCAGAAGATCGCGAAGAACTTCAGAAAATCAAGGTACTCTATCCTCTTTCCCATGGCTTGTACATAAAAAAAGGAAGTCCGGGCCGCAAAGCCCGAACTCCCTGATATCGATTGAATTAAAGTTCCTGGAGGTTGAAGTTGCGCCACAGGACTACGATGTCGTAACCGTCATGGACCTGAAGCATGATGCGGCCGGTGCTCTTTGCGAAGCACTCGTCGTTGATGTCGATCATGGGCTCACCGTTGAGCCAGGTCTGGACGTGGTCACCCTCTACGCGGAGGCGGAGGTCGTTCCAGTCGCCGGGCTTGAGGATGGTCTCCTTCTCGTCGGGAATCTGGACGAGCCAGCCGCGGCCGTAGGACTCATATATGCCTGCGGTGTCGCATCCCTCGGGTGCAACCTCGCACTGCCAGCCGTTCACGTGGTTGTAGTCGGTAACGAATGAGTGGAAGAAGAGGCCTGAGTTACCGTTTGAGACCTGCTTGAACTGTACGCTGAGGTCGAAGTCCTTATAGTACTCGCGGGTTCCGAGATAGCCGTATTCCTGCTCCTCGCCGTTCTCTGTCACGAGGTTGCCCTCGGCATCCACATACATGTTCATGCAGCCGAAGAGCTCCCAGCCTGTGAGGTCCTTGCCGTTGAAGAGACTCTTGGTCTCAGCAGCGGGCTTGTGGGGGAGTTCGCGGATCTTGATGTTGCGGAATGATGCAGGATCGCCATGGTCCTGGAGGCATATGAGGCCCTCGTGAGCAAGACCGTACTCGGGTGCATTTGCCCACTTGCCGCTGTTCTTCTTCTCGAACCAGTCGTCGGTCCATGCCTGGAACTCAAGAATCTTGACTCCGTTGATCCAGTGCTCTACGTGGCCGTTGTCGAAGACGATCTTCGAGGTGTTCCACTCGCCCTGAGGATTTACGGGCATTGCAGCCTCGTCATCGGGGAGGTGCATTGCGTAGTCGACGCCAAGGCGCTGCCAAAGCTCGAGCTTAGCGGGAGCATTGACTTCCTCCCAGCCGTCGTTGTCGATGAGCTGATACTCGGGGCCGGTCACATACGGAACGTCGCACTGCTCACCTTCCACAACATGGTAGATCATGCCGCTGTTGCCGCCGTGAGTGAGCTTCCAGTCCCATACAAGCTCGAAGTCGGCGAACTTGCGGTCGGTCACGATGTAGCCTGAACCGTCGCTGCCGTCGCCCGGAGCCTGGATGCATCCGTCCACGACCTTCCAGCCGTTGGTAAGTTCGGTGCCGTTGAAGTCACGCCAGCCGGTCATGTCGACGCCATTGAAGAGGAGCTCCCATCCCTGAGCCTGTTCAGCCTTGGAGAGAGTGTTGGGTTTCTGTGTGCAGGCGCATGCTGCCATGGCGAGTGCTGCCACACAAGCGATTTTCACAAAAGTCTTCATGTTTCAAAAAAAGCCGGCACCAGGCCGGCTCAATTATCAGTTTCTGAGAATTAGTCAATCTGCTCGATTACGGGAGCCTCGGGAGCGTTCTTCATGACTGAAGCGATGCCCTGCTTCATTGTGCGCTCTGAAGCATACATCTGGCTTGCGCCGATTACCTGACCGTTGCTGGCCTTGAGGTTGAAGTAAGGCTTGCCGTTCTTTGCGGTCTTGATCTCGAAGCGCTCCTCGATCTGAGCGTTCTTCTTTACAGACTCGATGCCGTTGAGGCATGACTCCTTCTTTACATAACCTTCGCTTGTGAGGATGACCTGGCCGTTGGTAGCCTTAAGATTGAACTGAAATTCTCCGTTCTTGCGGACAGTAACAACAAATTTTCCCATTTTGATTTTTGTTTTATGTGTTAAGAATTATTCTTCAAATCGCACAAATATATAAACAATTTTTGGTAATTTTGCACTCGTTAAAAAAGTAAATCATCATTTTTAATATCATGACATCTATTTCAAATCTCCAGAAAGCTCGCGCCGCTTATCAGCCCAAGCTTCCCAAGGCTCTCCAGGGCCCTGTAAAGGCAGTTGAAGGCGCCGCAACACAGTCAGTAGGCAACCAGGCAGAAATCAAGGAACTCTTCCCCAACACTTACGGCATGCCCGTAGTGGAGTTCGCTCAGGGTACAGAGGCAAACACCGCATCATTCAACATCGGTGTCATCCTTTCAGGCGGCCAGGCTCCCGGCGGACACAACGTCATCTCAGGTCTGTTCGACGGTATCAAGAGTCTCAATCCCAACAACAAGCTCTATGGTTTCCTCATGGGCCCCGGCGGTCTCGTTGACCACAAGTACGTCGAGCTCACTCCGGAGATCATCGACGCATACCGCAACACCGGCGGATTCGACATCATCGGCTCAGGCCGTACCAAGCTTGAGGAAGTCGATCAGTTCGAGAAGGGTATCGTGATCCTCCGCGAACTCGGCATCAAGGCTCTCGTCATCATCGGTGGCGACGACTCCAACACCAACGCATGCGTGCTCGCAGAGTACTACGCAGCAAAGAACTACGGCGTTCAGGTGATCGGCTGCCCCAAGACCATCGACGGCGACCTCAAGAACGAGCAGATCGAGGCTTCATTCGGCTTCGACACCGCCTGCAAGACATATTCTGAGCTCATCGGCAACATCGAGCGCGACTGCAACTCAGCACGCAAGTACTGGCATTTCATCAAGGTGATGGGCCGCAGCGCTTCACACATCGCTCTCGAGTGCGCACTCCAGACCCAGCCCAACATCTGCCTCGTATCAGAGGAGGTGGAGGCTAAGGAAATGAGCCTCGACGACATCGTCGCATACATCGCAAAGACCGTAGCCGCACGCGCTGCCAATGGCAACAACTTCGGAACAGTGGTCATCCCCGAGGGTCTCATCGAGTTCATCCCCGCCATCAAGAAGCTCATCGCAGAGCTCAACGACGTTCTCGCAACTGACGAGGCAAAGGCCGTTGCACGCGAAGACCAGATCGAATACGTGAAGGCTCACCTCAGCGCAGCCAACCTCGCAACATTCACCAGCCTGCCCGCAGGCGTTGCACGCCAGCTCGCACTTGACCGCGACCCTCACGGCAACGTACAGGTATCTCTCATCGAGACCGAGAAGCTCCTCTCAGAGATGGTAGGAAAGAAGCTTGCTGAGATGAAGAAGGCAGGCGAGTACGTCGGCAAGTTCAGCGCACAGCACCACTTCTTCGGATACGAAGGCCGCTGCGCAGCTCCTTCAAACTTCGACGCAGACTACTGCTACTCACTCGGCTTCAACGCATCACGCCTCGTGGCTTGCGGCAAGACCGGCTACATGTCAGTCATCCGCAACACCACAGCTCCCGCAGAGGAGTGGATCGCAGGCGGCGTTCCTATCACTATGATGATGAACCTCGAGAAGCGCGCAGGCAAGTTCAAGCCCGTCATCCGCAAGGCTCTTGTAGAGCTCGACGGCGCTCCCTTCAAGTTCTTCGCAGCCAACCGCGACAAGTGGGCAATCGATACCTGCTACCTCTATCCCGGTTCAATCCAGTACTGGGGACCTTCAGAGGTCTGCGACCAGACCACGAAGACTCTCCAGCTCGAGCAGAGCAAATAATCCCGCTGCCCTGTGTACGGCAACGTAGACATCAAACTGATCAAGTCCCTGAAAGATAAGAAGTTCAGGGACTTGAACGGTTTATTCACCGTCGAGGGCGAGAAGATGGTCCGCGAGGCTCAGGAGTCGGGATTCGAGATTGTTAAGCTCCTTTATCGGGATGAGATAGGGGAGGAAACGATGAAGAAGATATCCCAGATGACAAGCCCCAGCCCCGTTCTCGCCGTGATCAGAAAGCCTGAGGACAAGCCTATCGTCGTCGGAGACGGTATCTTCCTTGCACTCGACTCCGTAAGGGACCCCGGCAACATGGGAACCATTCTCAGAATGGCAGACTGGTTCGGCGTGAAGGCCGTGTTCGCTTCTGAAGATTCGGTGGAGTTCTACAATCCCAAGGTTGTGCAGGCCTCCATGGGCGCAATATTCAGGGTCAGGACCCAGTACACCGACATACCCGCCCTGTGCCGCCAGTTCCGTGCGGCAGGACGCCCGGTCTACGGTACATTCCTTGACGGCGAGAACATCTACGGCTGCGGACTGTCCTCTGACGGACTCATTGTAATGGGCAATGAATCGAACGGTATCAGCGCCGCGACGGCAGCCGAAGTGAGCTCGAGGATACTTATCCCCAAGTCCGCTGAATCCAGGGCCGAATCCCTGAACGTTGCCATAGCAACAGCCATAACACTTTCAGAATTCTCAAGGCGCAAGTGAAACGCAGTGTATTAATATTGAGCGCATTGCTTATTGTCACCTCCTGCAGTACTACACGTATTCTGCAGGAAGATCAGTACAGGCTTGCGCACAATGACGTACACATCCTTAACCCTGATGCGGACTGTTCAGAGTCCGACGTCACCTCCTATATCAAGCAGTCGGCACAGGGCTGGGGCCCCATGCTCTGCGTGTACAACTGGAGCAACGGCAGCGGCAAGGGCTTCGACAAGCTCTGGGAGAAGATAGGCACGGCTCCTGTCATATACAACCCGTCGCTGGTACCTGAGTCGGTCGAGAACATACGCAAGCATCTGGACTATCTGGGCTTCTACGATTCCAAGGTAGAGGCCGAGATGACCTCTGCAAAGAAGAAGCTGGCCACCGTCACCTACAACGTGACCCTCGGCAAGCGCTACACCATCGACAGCCTCATATACGACGTTCCGGCAGGGGAGTTCCGCGAGGATTTCGACGCCGACATGCCGAAGAGCCTGGTGCACAAGGGCGACTTCCTTTCCGAGAGCATGCTCGACAAGGAGAGCGACCGCAACTCCGCCGCACTCAGGGAGAAGGGCTTCTACGGTTTCAACAAGAACCACTACTTCTTCGTGGCTGACACCCTGACTCCCGGATTCACCAGCCTCACATATTCCATAAGGGAGTACACCCGCTCGCAGAACGAGAACGAATCGACCCCGATACGCAAGTACAGTTTCGGCAACGTATCGATCACCCGCTCAGCCGACCTCAAGTTCAACGACGCCGTCCTCCGCAAGCTCAACCTGATCAAGCCGGGCGAGCCTTACAGCGAAACCATCGTAAACACCACATACAGCAGACTGTCTTCGCTGAAGCTGTTCAACGGCATATCCATACAGATGACGCCGCGCGACTCTTCTACCGTGGACTGCAACATCGTGCTGAGCGACACCAAGCTCCAGGGAGTCAAGGTCGACCTCGAGATGAGCACCAACTCCACGGGCCTGATAGGCGTGTCCCCGCAGCTTACCTGGAACCACAAGAACATATTCCACGGTGGAGAGCTGCTCACCCTCGGCTTCAGCGGCAACTTCCAGTTCAGGGCAAGGGACAATGTGCGCAGCACGGAATTCGGTGCAAATGCAGCCCTGACCCTCCCGCAGTTCCTGGGCCTCCCATACAAGATATTCCCCGGTCCCGTCATCCCTCAGACAGAGATCATGGCTTCGTTCAATTACCAGAACAGGCCCGAGTACACGAGGAATATCGCATCCCTCACATACGGCTATACCTGGCAGTCGGGCACCGACATGTTCTTCCAGGTCAACCCGCTGAAAATCAGCTATGTGAAGCTCTACAACCTGACTGAGGACTTCGCCTGGGTACTGGCAGAGCATCCCTGGCTGAGAGACTCATACCGCAGCCATATCGACCTTGGAATGGGCGGAGTGCTCTACCATACCACCAACGCGGCAATCGTTCCTACGTCATCCTATCATTACGAAAGGGTGAACTTCGACATTGCCGGAAACCTCCTCAGCCTGTTCAACCACTCCCTGCCACAGGGAGAGGACGACGACGCCCATCTACTCTTCGGCGTACCTTATTCACAGTACGTGCGCCTTGAACTCGCGCTCGGCAGAACAATATTCCTCGGAGAGAAGACCTCCCTTGCCCTCAGAGCCACCGGCGGTGCCGGACGCGCTTACGGAAACTCCACCGCGATGCCTTTCGAGAAGCAGTTCTACTGCGGCGGCGCGAACAGTATGCGAGGCTGGCAGGCCAGATCCCTCGGCCCCGGCGCTTCGACCGTCAGCGACTACTTCGCCATCCCGTCTCAGACCGGTGACTGGAAGATGGAGTTCGATGCCGAGCTGAGATTCCCCGTCGTGAGCATCATAGAAGGCGCGATCTTCGCTGAAGCCGGAAACGTATGGAACTACGGCACCAAGAATATCCTGTCGACCATAGCGGCTGACTGCGGCTTCGGCATTAGGTTCAACATCAGGAACTCGATGCTGCTCCGAATCGACACCGGCCTGAAGCTATACGAGCCTTGCAGGGAAGAGCCCTGGCTGGCACCTGAGGAATGGTTCCGCAGGGACGGTTTCGCCATCCACCTGGGCGTAGGTTATCCTTTCTAGCATGAAGACAATCATCTACCAGATATTGCCCCGACTATGGGGAAATGGCCGTTTCAGCGCCATTGACAGCAAATCCCTCCAATATTTCAAGTCGCTCGGCGTGGACTATGTCTGGTACACCGGAATACCTCGACATGCCAGCGGCAAAGACTTTGTAAAGGGCAATCCCGGCTCTCCCTACGCAATCAGCGACTGGTTTGACACCAATCCCTATCTTGCCGACTGCGAGGCCTCCAGAATGGCCGAATTCAGGGATCTGGCCGACCGCACCCATGCGGCGGGCATGAAGGTCTGCACCGACTTCATCCCCAACCATGTTGCGAAGGACTACGAAGGCGCGCTGCCTCACCACAGCTATTGCGACTATGACTGGACCGACACCCTGAAGCTTGACTGGAGCCGCCCCGAGACCATTGACGAGATGGAGAAGGTCCTCCGGTTCTGGATAGGCAATGGAGTCGACGCCTTCCGCTGCGACATGGTGGAGCTTGTTCCGGCCGAGGCTCTGGGCATTCTGCTGAGGAGGATCAAAGCTTTCAGGCAGGACATCTGCTTCATTGCAGAGGTCTACGACACAGGCAACTACAGGCGGTATCTGGACGTTGCCGGATTCGACTATCTGTACGACAAATCGGGATCCTACGACATCCTGCGCGGCATTCTGTGCGATGGCAGGCCTGCATGGGACCTCACGTCAAACTGGCAGCGCCTGGGGCCTGACCAGGACAGGATGGTCAACTTCCTTGAGAATCACGACGAGCAGAGAATAGCCTCGGAATGGTTCTGCGGTTCTGCTCACAAGGCCATGGCGGCACTTGCATTCAGCGCACTGTTCAACAATGCTGCCTGGATGCTCTACTTCGGCCAGGAAGTGGGGGAGGACGCAAAGGAAGGTTACCTTGGAAGGACATCGATATTCGAGTGGTGCAATCCCGAGCGTGCCGGCAGGCTCTACAGGCACATCATGAAAGGTGGACGCATGCGGAGCGACGATGCTGCAGTCCTCGCCAGATACAGGGAGATTGCCGACTACGCAAAGCTTCCGGCATTCAGGGAAGGCTTCAACTGGGACCTCGGCTACTGCCAGTCTGACATCTTCGACCATGCCAGCCACTTCGCCTTCATCAGGTTCACAAAAGAGGAGGCATATCTTGTATTCTGCAATTTCAGCAGCGCTGAAGTAGATATGGCAATCAACTTACCTGCAGAATTTTACAAGTATTCAGATAAAGCGACGATACAAATATCGGCAGCCCCTTGGGACTACCGTATCGTGAAGCTCTGAACTCTCTATTTCTTCGTATAATACTTTGGCCAGCACTGCTGAAGATAGGCCTTGAGCGTGTCTTCATGCCTGTTTGGCTGAGGCTCGTAGAACACGTGCCCTTCAAAGCCCCTAGGGAGGAATTCAAGGTCAGTGAAATGACCTGGATAGTCATGAGCGTACTTGTATCCGTCAGAATACCCGAGCTCATCCATAAGCTTGGTGGGGGCGTTCCTCAAGTACAGGGGCACAGATGCTGTCTTGTCCTGCGAAGCAGCCTCCAAAGCCGCGCCAATGGCCATGTAGGCTGAATTGGACTTGGGGCTCGATGCGAGGTAGATGGCACATTCAGAAAGGGGTATCCTGGCCTCAGGCATTCCTATGGTATGAACTATCTGGAATGTAGCGTTGGCAAGAAGCAGGGCATTGGGATTCGCAAGGCCAACATCCTCTGCCGCAAGAATGCAGAGGCGGCGTGCGATGAACAGGGGATCCTCCCCGCCGTCAAGCATCCTCGCCATCCAATAGACCGCCGCATTGGGGTCGGAACCACGAACGCTCTTTATGAAGGCGGAGATGATGTCATAATGCATTTCTCCTCCCTTGTCATAGATTGCGATGTTCTCTTGCAGACAATCAGTAACAAGCTTATTGTCAATGATTATGGGGCCGTTATCTTCATCATTGGTTTGAGAAGATACGACAATCTCCAATATGTTCAGAAGCTTTCTGGCATCGCCTCCGCTCTGGCGGAAAAGCGCCTCTGTCTCGTTAAGCCTTATGTCCAGAGTCTTTAGGTATTCGTCTTCGGTAAGGGCACGGTCGAGAAGGACCTTGAGGTCCTCTACTTCAAGGCTCTTGAGCACGAAGACCTGGCATCTTGAAAGAAGGGGAGTAATGACTTCGAACGACGGGTTCTCGGTCGTCGCACCTATGAGCACGACGGTACCGTCTTCCACGGCGCCAAGAAGCGCATCCTGCTGAGCCTTGTTGAAACGATGGATCTCGTCGATGAAAAGAATCGGAGCCTTTGAGGTGGTGAAGAGATTCTTTCTCTTTGCCAGATCGATAACTTCACGCACGTCCTTCACGCCAGAACTTACGGCTGACAAAGTATAGAACTCCCTGTCGAGAGTCTGGGCGATTATATGGGCAAGAGTGGTCTTTCCGACACCCGGAGGCCCCCATAGAATGAAGGAAGTCAGATTGCCGGAATCAATCATGTTGCGAAGTATGCAACCCTTGCCGACAAGATGCCTCTGACCGACGTATTGAGAGAGGTTTTTAGGCCTCAAACGCTCCGGAAGAGGGGTCAACAAATTTGTTACCATATCTGACATTTTTGTTTTATTTACTTATAATCAATAATTTAAATATAATAGAGTCAAAAACTCTATAAACAGCCTGTAACGGCTCCTTCCAAACGCGAAGTTAGTGTTTTCATAGGAAATAATCAAAGAAATTCCTATATTGGTACCATGTATATGAAGCATTCGAAGGTACTTGTGCTGATACTCTGCCTGGCCATGACGCTCACGGCGGGGGCTCAGGATTATTCCTTCGGGCTCTACAGCTCCATAAAGGGAATTGGCGCTACCTTCGAGCACAGAAGGCCGAACAACTGCTTCAACAGCTACACGGCCACAATGGACATATACGGCATGCCTACCGGAAGAAGCAACATGCCGGGCGGCCACTTCTCATACAGCCACAATGTCATCTACAGAGAATACGGGAGCAACGGCGTAAAGTATAGCCTATACTGGGGTACAGGATGCTCGGCCGGATTCGTACACGACTTCGAGAAGGGCCTGTTCGCACAGCCGGGAGGAACCATCCTGAGAAGGAACTATGGCCTGATGTGCGCGCTCGACGGCAATTATGGCTGCAGGTTCACGTTCAGGGAATCCCTGTGCCTCGATCTGCGTTTCACCGGAGAGTTCGGCTGCCATATCCGAAAGGATGAGATCCACGGCAACCAGGACCTCTCCTGCTATCTCAACGGCATCTTCCGTGCCCTGTACCCTCAGCTGATAATCTCATATCTGTTCTAGGCATGCGTCGTTTCATGGTCATATCGCTTCTGCTGCTCGCCTCCTGCGCACTGTCTCACGCTGCGCAGCCGTTCATCAGGTACGGGGTGGAGTGGGGCAGCAGCGGCACACTGTTCACGGCCAAGCACCAGAACTACACCGTCGGCGAAGGATACAGGGTCGACGAGAACCATGCCGGCTGGACCTTCATAGGCAATGCCCAGATACTTGCGGACCTTGGCGTGAACATCACCCCGCACATAGCTGTGGCCGCATACACTGGCCTGGCAGGCATCGCCGAGGGGTTCAGGGTCATACCTCTCACTATGAGGGGCACATACTATTTCAGGGAGATGGACTGCGACGGAATGCTCTGCTACTTCGACGGTGGCGTAGGCTTCAAGGAACTCAGGAATCCATCCAAAATCTGCACGCTGCTCTCGGCCGGCACAGGATACCATGTGGCCCTGAGCCGCTCCGTATCGCTTGATTTCCTGTTCAGTGCCAGAGCAAGCCTCGACAGACCCGACATCGTCGACCCGGACTCCGGAAGAAAGATACCTGAAAGCAGCATCAGGCTCGACCAGGCCAGCTACTACTCGCTGAACATTAGCATAGCCCTTAATTTCTAGACTATGGCAAAGATCCAGAAGCTGCTGAAAATCACAGGAACAGCGGCCGTCTCTTCGGTTTCGCTGCTCCCATGCGCCTGTTCCACCGGGCAGAACGCTGACGATGACGGGCAGAAGCCTCTCAACATCGTCTACATCATGTGCGACGACCACTCATATCAGACCGTCAGCGCCTACGACGGACGATTCATCGACACTCCCAACATAGACCGCATCGCCACAGAGGGCGTAAGGTTCACCAACAGCTTCGTGGCGAATTCGCTGAGCGGCCCCTCGCGCGCCTGCCTGCTTACGGGCAAGCACTCGCACAAGAACGGCTTCACCAACAACGAGCATGGCATCTTCGACGGCAGCCAGCAGACCGTCCAGCAGCTTCTACGCGACGCAGGCTACACTACCGCGATGGTAGGCAAGTGGCACCTGGTAAGCGAGCCCACAGGCTTCGACTACTGGGACATAGTCGACGGCCAGGGCGATTATTACAACCCTGTATTCATCAGTGCCGGCGGCAGGCGGGTAGAGCAGGGATACGTCACCAACATCACTACCGACATAGCGCTCAGGTGGCTGGACGAGGGCCGCGACAAGTCAAAGCCTTTCTGCCTGTTCCTGCACCAGAAGGCACCGCACCGCACATGGATGCCTGACCTGTGTGACCTCGAGCTCTATGACAATGTCACCTATCCTCTTCCCGATAACTTCTACGATGACTATTCCGGGCGCGAGGCCGCCGGCATTCAGGAGATGAGCATCATCAAGGACATGAACGTCGTCTATGACCTGAAGATGGCCGACAAGGAGAACGAGATACACACTCCCGAGAATCCTGCCCTGGAATCATACGGAAGGGGGATGTACCTGCAGACCGGGGAGTTCCGCCCGGGAAGGATGACAGCGGAGCAGCAGGAGGTCTGGGACGCCTACTACGGGCCGATTATCGAGAAGTTCAAGAAGGACAACCTCAGCGGCGACGCTCTTTCGGAATGGAAATACCAGCGGTACATGCACGACTACTGCCGCGTGATCCACTCGATCGACAGGAACGTCGGCAAAGTATACGATTATCTTAAGGAACACGGACTGCTGGAGAACACCATCGTCATATACACCTCGGACCAAGGGTTCTTCATGGGTGAGCACGGATACTTCGACAAGCGTTTCATGTATGAGGAAAGCTTCCGCACACCGCTGCTTGTGAGAGCCCCGGACTGCATGCGCAATGCATTGAGAGGCAAGGACATCGATGGCTTCGTGCAGAACATCGACCATGCGCCCACATTTCTGGAGCTGGCAGGGGCCGATGTCCCCGGCGACATTCAGGGTGAAAGCTATCTCAGCCTTCTGAAAGGCAAGGACAGGGGGTGGAGGAAGTCTCTGTACTACCATTATTACGAGTATCCCGCCGAGCACAGCGTAAGGCGCCATTACGGCGTACGCACGAACGGGTGGTCGCTCATGCATTTCTACAACGACATCGATGAATGGGAGCTCTTCGACCTTAGGCACGACCCCGAGGAGATGCACAACATCTACGGACAGAAGGGGACTGAGCGCATTACAAAAAAGCTCCGCAAGGAACTTTCGCGCCTGCAGGAGCTTTATGATGACCCTATCGAGGAGACTCTATAGCTTGGAGAAAAGATATACGTAATACCCAATGAAGCACAGCAGGAAGATTGCACCTTCGTAGCGGTCTATGCGGTCTTTCTTGAAAGTGTAGGAACTCATCCACACGAGCACGGCACTGCCGAAGAGGACTATCATGTCCACGACGTCCATTCCTGCGAATGAAAGGGGAGTCACTACTGCAGAGCTGCCAAGTATCAGCAGGATGTTGAATACGTTGGAGCCGAGTATGTTGCCAAGCGCAAGCTGGCCCTTCTTCTTGGCCGCAGCCACGACGCAGGTGGCAAGTTCAGGAAGCGAGGTACCACCGGCAAGCACCGTGATGGCGATGAACTTGTCGCTGACGCCGAGCATCTTTGCTATGGCTGTCGCAGAGTTCACGAACATCTTACCACCGAAGATGAGGCCGCAGAGTCCGGCCGCAACAAGAAGGACAGCAAGCCAGATGCTGCTGATTTTTCTAGCATCATCGTCACTTTCGTCAGAGCCCTTGTCGAACTTGAAGCACATGAACATATAAGCGGCGAAAAGTATCAGGAACACAATGCCTTCCACCCTTGACAATCCATCAGTCTCACTTGCTCCCACGAACACTTTTCCCATGCCCAGAGCTATGAGCAGGAAGGTAATGAGAAGGGTTACGGGAATGTCTCTTCTCTTGTTGTCCTGGGTGATTCCTATAGGCATCACGAGTGCGGTAAGGCCAAGGATCAGCAGGGTGTTGAAGATGTTGGAGCCCACAACATTTCCTATGGAAACGTCGGCATTGCCGGCAATTGCGCCGGTCAGACTGACCACCAACTCAGGGCAGGAAGTGCCGAAGCCGACGATAGTCAGTCCAATCACAAACTCACTTATTCCAACTTTTCTGGCTATTGCCGATGCTCCGTCCACGAGCCAGTCAGCACCGAACACTATCAGGGCAAGACCAACAAGAAGCAATACGATCTGAATTATCATATAAGTTCGAGATTACAAACGTTTTCGACGTGCTGGGTATGAGGGAACATGTCAACTGGCTGAACCGCTGTGATCCTGTACTTGGTGCAGAGGACTTCCAGATCTCTTGCCTGCGAAGCTGGATTGCAGCTCACATAAACGATGCGCTTGGGTGAAGCGCCAAGTATGACCTTGATCACGTCGGGGTGCATGCCCGCGCGGGGAGGATCCACTATCATCACGTCAGGCTCGCCATGCTCGGCAATGAAATCGGCCGTAAGGACGTCCTTCATGTCTCCGGCAAAGAACTCGCAGTTGGTTATGCCGTTGCCCTTGGCATTGATCACAGCATCCGCAATGGCCTCGGGCACATACTCGATGCCAATCACCTTGCTGGCCTTCGCGCTGACGAACTGCGCGATGGTTCCTGTGCCTGTATAGAGGTCATAGACCACCTCGCTGCCGGTAAGTGAGGCGAAGTCACGGGCGACCTTGTAAAGCTTGTAGGCCTGGCCTGTGTTCGTCTGATAGAATGACTTGGGGCCGATCTTGAAGCGCAGGCCCTCCATCGTCTCGTATATGGCCTCGTCGCCCTTGTAGAGTATGCATTCCTGGTCGGAGATGGCGTCGTTGCACTTGAGGTTGATCACATAGTAGAGGGATGTGATCTGGGGGAACTCTGCTGCAATCGCGTCAAGCATGGGGAAAATTGCGGGAGACTCCTCGCCGAAGCATACTATGAGCATGACCTGTCCGGCATCCGTGGTGCGCACGAACATGTTGCGGAACAGTCCCTTGTTGGCACGTATGTCATAGAAGGAGATGCCGTTCTTGAGAGCATAGTCCTTGATGAACAGACGGATTGCATTGCTGGGTTCCGGCTGCAGGCAGCAGTGCTTTATGTCCAGCACCTTGTCGAAGAACTTGCCCACATGGAAGCCAAGCCCGGGCTCGCCGTCGGGGAACTGCTGCTCCTCGACCTCCTTGCTGGTAAGCCAGCGCTTGTTGGATGCGGTGAATTCCAGCTTGTTTCGGTAGTATTCCGTCTTGTCGGAGCCTATGATGGGCGTGATTTCAGGTATGGTGAGATGGCCTATCCTGGTAAGCTGGTCGAATACCTGACGCTGCTTGGCAGCAAGCTGTATGTCGTAGGGGAGAGGCTGCCAGCGGCATCCTCCACACAGTCCGAAATGCTCGCAGAAAGGGTCCAGACGACGGTCTGACGGCTTTACTATCCTGATGATGCGGCCTTCCATGAAGGCCTTCTTCTTGCGGGTCACCTGAATGTCCACGACATCGCCGGGAACTGCAAACTCCACAAACACTACCATTCCGTCTTCGGTATGGGCAATAGCCTTTCCCTCCGCGGCCACATTCTCTATCGTCACATTCTCAAGGACGATGTCCAATTTCCTGTTTCTTCCCATGTATCTTCAAATAACGCGCAAATATAGCCAAAACAGCCCAATTTGCCTCAGTCTATCTTTCTGAACACTATCTTTGCCTGGAGCGCATCGCACACTGCCAGCCAATAATCCCTCAGTTCCCCATACATCTGCCGGGATGCAAAATATGCCTTGTTGTCAAACTTGAAATACAGGCTTACAGCTGTCTCGTCGGCCATTGCGGACATCATGCACTCTGAGGGGAGAGAGCATGACAATGCGACGGGCTCAGGCAGAGACGCAATTTCGTAGCCATGCGGGATTCCTATCCTGACCACATACTGGATTGATTCCGGATAAGGGAATTCCACAGGAAGCCTCCTGCTTTCACTCCGGAAGGCGTCAGAGGTCAGCAAAGGGACCATGAAAGGGCTGACGGTCATGAGTGAATCAGTCACTTCATTCTCCTTGATGAACTTGACCTTCATGTTGGTGCATGCCGAAGGTACGTATAGGCCGTCGATGGAGGCGGATGTCACACTGTCCACATCAAGGAGTTCAAGCATCTTCTCATTCATGTTCTCCGGTGTGATACCATACGAATTCTCCTTGAATCTGAATGACGAGTTGTTGAAGAACTGCCCTGAGATGGTGCCTGCCATGTTGCCGTCAGGAAGCATGTTGGCAACCAGCGTGTATGATGTCACGCTACCCGCAAGCCTGCTGAGGTCGACAAAGCGGTAACTGCCATCCTTGAATATCTCCATTGCATTTGACACCAGATAGTTGTCCGGCAGGACATTGTAATAGCCCAGGGGGTTGGCTGCATCCAGATAGAAATCGATGTCCTCCTGGTCGGATATGTGCAGGATGAATGTGCTAAACGCTCCGCAGGTAGGGAACTGGTCGAATATCACTCCGTCTGACCTCAGGCACAGCAGAACCGGAGTAACGAAGAAGCCGGCATCGGTCAGGGCGGCACCGACCACTGAATTCAAGTCGGCGCTCGTGCCGAAATATTCACTGCCTATTCCGGAAAAGTCTTTCGGGAAGAAGGCGGTCTGGCCGTTCCATTTCACAGACTTCTTCACAAGGTCAACGACCTCGCACATCGTGGTGAAGCGGTCCTTACCTGCAGCGACGATTTCCTTGACCTCCTTTCGGAAGGGATTGCGACCCTTCAGCTGCTGCATCACGGCCGAGCCGCTGAACTCCTTGGCCACGTCGGACCAGTCAAGACGGCCTATCTCGTATGCGACTGATCCCATGTAGTCGCCGGGGCAGTACACCATGGGCTCATCCTTGAAAGAAGGCAGGTCTGCAGCCTGAAAGGCATCGTACATCAAGCCTGTCTTAGTATCCTGCCCGGAGGTATAGAGGATTGCATCCTGTTCATAGTCAAGACATCGCATCCTTTTCTGCAAGCCTTCGGGGTATGCGAT
Source organism: Bacteroidales bacterium (assembly GCA_024401745.1). GTDB lineage: Bacteria > Bacteroidota > Bacteroidia > Bacteroidales > UBA932 > Cryptobacteroides. The sequence continues at coordinate 99,058 of JAKSKK010000001.1, read as the reverse complement.
GGTATATGAGCAGAAATTCACAGGTATTGACCGACGGAAGTTGAATGTAGGAACAACATCGAAAAGGGGAGTGGTCATCACATAGCTGATTTCGATCACGGATCCGGCCTTGACATCCGAAGCCCTGTATGAAAGCTGCTGACGCTTGTCGTCAAGCCATGTGCGGGTTATGTCTGACTTGGAAGCCGGATGAGAGACGACCTTTCCGTCTTCTAAATTATACGTCGTGACCTCCAGGTTCTTCACTGACTCGCCGGCATCCGAATCGACTACTATCTTGTCCGAAGCGAAATGCCGCCCGCTCTCCCTTAGGATCTTGATCCGCTGCTTGTAATAAGTGATGCATCGGCCTTCGGAATATACCATGTCGTAGTCCAGCACACGGTCACAGGATTCCCATAGGATCATTGCGGACACGTATGGTTCGGTATCATATTTCCTGAAAGAGCACTCGTATTCCGACACCATCCCCAGAGCTGGAGTCACAGGTATCTTCTGCGCTCCTGCAAGCTGGCAGACAAGCAACAGCAGTGCAGGTAAATATCTATTCATTCTTCTTCAATACTATCTTTGCCTGGACGGCCTTGTTGCATGACTTCACGAACGAACGGTATGAATCATACTCCGACGCCGGAAGAATGCATCTGTTGGCTCTCAGACTCTCCGTTATGGTTATAGTGTTTCCGCTGACAGCGTACTCCAAAGCATAGGATGCAAATTCCGTGTCAACCGATACGGGTGAAGGAAGGAATTCGACCGAATAGCCATCCGGCACAGTCAGGACCAGCCTGTTCTTCTCCTGATATGGTGTCCTGAAAACAACGTCATGTACCCTTGATGACTTCTGGGATGAGAAATGGCTGTTCTCGATGACTACAGGCAGGAGTATCCTGTCGGCATTCAGGCTGCCGTATTTCCTTGAAAGGAATGACCAGTCTATGCTGACTTCCGGTATGTAGCCGGGAGTTCCTGTATAATCCTGGAAGTTGTCTGAGATTGAGATTATCTTCTTGTCATCGGTCTGAACCGCATAGTGTTTCGACAGTATGCTCACTGCATCTTCATTCTTCAGTTCGCGGAACGAGATGAAAGGCTCAGCCTCCGAGAGACGATATGTTTCATGCACCTGTACCTTGGCGCTGCCGTCCTGCTGAAAATCGACCTTGCACTCAGTCATGCGCAGGGTCAGTGTATCAGGATAGGCAGGAACGCCAACGAGGGAGCCACCGTCGGAATTGACAATGAGCACCTTCCTGCCGGCAACGTCCTCATGCCTGTAACCCAGCGGAAGGTGGGGATTGGTGCATTCGACCCAGAGCGTATCCTCCTGAAGGGGAACCATCAGCATGGCATGGTTCATCGTACCGACGCCCGGGCTGGATTCGGTCAGGCTCCAGTCGGTATTCAAGGTAAAGTATTCAGAACCGATCCCGGCTTCCGCAAGCAGACTCTTCATGAAATATGAAAGGGCCTTGCAGTCGCCATATCCCTTCTTGTGGACTACAGAAGGAGAAGTGGGGGAGAAGCCGCCAAGACCGAACTGTATGCTCACATATCGGGTATTCTCCTTGAGATACTTATAAAGTGCTTTGACCTTCTCGAGGTCGGAAGAACAGCCGTCGGTCAGATCATGCACCTTTGCCTTAAGGTCTTCAGGCATGGGCTCTTCTTGGGGCATTATCTCTTCAAGCCACTTGCCCACCGAATTCCAGTCGCTCTGTGAGCCCTGGGTGCCAAGATATCTGAAATTGGAAGGCCTCGCTTTCACCACAGGAAGAAGCGTCGATAACAACGGCATGTTGTGCTCTTTCTTGATAGGCTGGAAGTCTGTCAGAGTCCAGAAGTATTCCTTCGTCTTATCGGTTTCCTTCACTTCAGGCTCAGTCCATGCCTTGTACTGGATCTCCATGTCACGCGGGACACTGATATGATACAGGCCCTCCCTTACCGGCGTGTCGAATGCAACCACTGGGGCGTAGACCGGGAAGCTTATGATGCCTTTCCTGTACTCAATGGTGTATTCATACTCGACTGTATACGGGAAAAGCGTGGCTTCAGGCGTGTAGATGTTCACATAGGTGTCATCTGCCAGCCCTTCTGAACAGTTCTCGGTATAGATATCGGACTTCTTGATCTTCTTCACCACCTTCCCGTTGGACTCGACAGCCCCTGAGAAGCTTGAAATGCTGGAGAAGGAATCAGTGTATTCCTCGAAAAGCCCGATATACTTTCCGGAAGCATTGTTGACCTGGATCTTCCTGCTCACATGGCATTTCATGTCGGTAGGGGAGTTCACGATGACTTCACATCTGTTATAGAGCACCTCGGCGTCGACATCAGCCCAGCATATTGCACAGGGCAGGAGCAGCAGCGACAGAACAGTTGGTAGGAAATGTCTCATCATAGGCTGCTACTCGGCTTTCTTGAAGATTATACGCTCATTGAAGACGGCACATACGTCTGTCCAGTATTTTCTGACTTCAGAATAGTCGTCAGGCAGAGCGATCATTGCCTTGTTGTCAAACTGGAACTGGACCCTAACTGTGCTGCCGTCAGTAAGCACCCTGAAGCTCATGGTGGAGGGGAGTGAAGACTTATACACACAGTTCTTCGGCAGCTGGGCAACGGCATAACCCTCAGGAATCTTGAGGGTATATACATACCTGGTTATCTCGGGATACGAGAAGTCTACAGGGAACGTCCTTACCTCCTTTGTGAATGCGGCATCTGACAATATCTTGAACAAGAACGGATTGACGATTAACATGTCGCCTGCGGTCTCGCATTCAGCCTCGAAATCGAGATCGAGAGTGGAGCTGTCTCCGAAATCGTCGAAACCGGTTACGGTCATATTGCTTATATCGACCGGGATGAATTTCTCCATCTGTTCATAAAGATCGTCTTCATTGTCATAGTCACGGAAAGTATCCTTGAAGTCGTATGATGACACATTGATGTACTTTCCGCCGAGATGTCCGCTGACGGTTCCTTCATCAGAGACTTCGGCATTGACCATGTAGTACGTCGTGTTGGTTGAAAGATTGTCAAGGTTCACCCATTCGAACGAAGCTTCACCCTTCACGTCAAACGCACTGTGAACAAGATAGTTCTCAGGGAGGACATTGAAATAGCCTGAAGGATCGGCCGCGTCGACGAAGAGGTCCTTTCCGTCAGAGGTTACGACATGCAGGATGAAAGTGTTGAATGCCGACAGCATGGGGCGGTTGGTCATGAGGGTGCCACGCGACCTGAGGCGTACGAGGACAGGGGAGACCTTGAAACCGGCAGCAGCAAAGGCAGAGCCGGCAATGGCATTGACATCAGCCGAACCACCGGAATGCGCCTTTATCACATTGGCCTGATTATCAGGCACAAGAGTGATCTTTTCGTTCCATATCACATTCGACCTGACCATGTCGAGAATGGCAGACAATTTCTCCAGATCGTCAGTCTTGCCGGCACATATGCTCTCGACTTCATCCTTGAACCTGCTCCTGGCGTTCATGACGATGCAGATAGGGGATTCGCAGACTGCGGTGGCAACCGTCTCCCATTTCTGGCTGAAATCCCTGAAATTGCCGGGCAGGCTCACAGCAGTCACCTCGTATGAAATGGCATCAAGATACTGGTCGGGGCAGTACAGCATGGCTTCATCCGTAAAAGCCGGCAGATCAACTGCGCGGTACACATCCATGCGATGTGTATTGTCGTCAATGCCTTCTATCCTCTCACCGTTAACCTTGAAGGTATCGTTGTCGATATGGTCAAATCCGCGCATCGCACGGTTGAAACCCATCCAGACGGGGATGGAGATGGAATATGTGCTAAGGTTCACAGGAATCTCTGACTGGAAGTAGAAATCAGGGATGTCGAGGAATCTGGTATTGAAAAGCTCATAGCTGATCTCGACGACGCTGCCCACCTTGACTCCTTCTGCGGCAAAGGCTATCTTCTGTGTATTCTCATTGTAGTCGCTCTTGACGATGCTGGATTTAGGGGCTTTTGTCCTGACGATCTTGCCATCTTCAAGGTTGTATGTAGTGACGGTCAGCCTGAGCACATTCTCAGATTCATCCTTGTCTTTTGATATGTAGATGGCACCGCTGGCAATGGACTTGCCGCTTTCCTTGAGTATCTTCAGTCTTCTGCTATAGACTTTATGATAACAGAAACCGTAAGTATGACTATAGTCAATGTCGGCCTTGCAGTTCTCCCAGAGTACGAGAGCTGCAGCAGAAGTATCGGCCGGATAAGTCTCGAATGCACATTCCTCGACGGAAATGTCATCGACTTTTTCTGATACGGGAATCCTCTGAGCCATGGAATCAAGGCACAGCATCAGAAATACCGAAACAAAAAAGAACTTGAGCTTCATAGTATACTACTTTTTTGTAAATATAATATTTTATGCTCACAGCAGCAATAATTTTGCTTAATTGGATTATTGAGGCTATTTTCGTGCCGTAATGAGTCAGGGGAGCTGTCCCCTCGTGTTGGAATATAGCTAACTTAACATAATATAAATTGTATAACAAATGCGGAAACTGATTTACAGCCTTGCCCTGAGCATTGTCTGCAGCGTTTTTCTGAACGCACAGGACTTCCGCACCAGCTATTTCCTTTCCAACTATCTTTACGATTACAGAATCAATCCGGCATACATGGGAGATTCCTACAGAGGTTTCATTTCTGTAGGCGTCGGCGACGTGAACGTCGGCGTCCAGGCTTCGTTCCCGGTGTCCGCTCTGGTCTACAAGGATTACGACGGATATCAGTTCGGACTGTCTGACGGCTACTCGATCGAGAAGCTACGCAACAAGCTGCAGAACTTCAACAAGATGAACGTCAGCATCAGCGAGAACATCTTCGCTTTCGGATGGAACCGCGGACGCACTGCCGGCACTCTAGAAGTCAATCTGCGCTCATATACCTCCGGATACTTCGACTACGAGCTTGCCAGAATGGCCATCGAGGAATATGACGGATTCCCGTACGGGCTCGAAAACACGAAGTTCAACACCAGGGACTGGCTGGAAGTCGCCTACGGATTCAGCAGCCATGTATCCGACAGTTTCTCGTTTGGTGGCAGGATCAAGGGCCTTATTGGATTGAATTACAGCGACTTGAACGTCGATTATCTCTACTGCGACTACGATTCTTACCTGGTAGCCCGCAGCGAAGGCATGTTCCGCTCAAGCAACACCTTCATCACCTTCCCCACCAGCAACGGAATGATAGGCCTGCAGCCTGAATTCGGCCGCTATACAATTGGTGGACTTGGCGTTTCTGCCGACCTCGGATTCAAGCTCACAACTGACCGTGGAATCGAGATTGGCGTATCCGCGCTCGACCTTGGCGGCCTGATGTGGCACAGCAAGATATTCGGCACCCAGGATGAGGACAGGCGCCTGAATTCCCTCGAGGACGTATACAAGTTCATTGAGGACGACCCAGCATCCAGCACGACTTTCGTCATGAATCCGGTCACCATCGAAGCAGGTGCACGCTACCCTATCAGCGATGTTCTTTCAGCCGGCACGCTGGCAACTATCAGAATCGACAACACGGCCCGCGGTTGGTATGAAATCAGAGTCGGCGGATCATTCACTCCCGCTCAGGCATTCAGCGTCGCCGCCTCTGCAGCAATGAACACCCTCGGCGCAGGCATAGGCTTCGCGCTGAACTTCAGGGTTCCGGGCATAGCCTTCAGCCTTGGTTCAGACTCTCTGTTCGGTCTGTTCTCGTTCAATTCCGACCTGATTCCCTCAAGAAGGCTGAACACTAACCTTCATGCTGGGTTGAGCATTGCCTGGTAGCAAGCTCCTTCTTGGCGGCAAGAGGATTGCCATAGATGTGCCAGAAGATGTCGCGCAGCCTGTCTCTGTCAAGATTACGCTCCAGCTTCCCTATCTTATGCTCGGTGTATGCCTTGAAGAATTCAAGGTCCTCGGGCAGATACTTTACGCCCAGATACTCTGAGGTGCCGTTCATGAGGTCATAACCCATGTAGTTGGTCTTGAAAAGCTTGTAACCATCGACTATGCGGTCGGTAAGGGCGTGGCGTATGCCCTGATACCTGTCGTTGCCCCTGCAGTCGGCAGCTCGCTCTATCTCTTCGTCAGTAAGCGGCTTGCTGATTTCCAGATGAATATGTCCCTTAGTCTGGCGTATGCCCGTCATGATGCTGTGAGTGTCCTCATTGGGCTTCTTTGTATAGGTGCCGGTCTCCTCCCTGATGAGAAGTTCGCGGGCCTTGCGGGCGTCGCAGCTCTCATATTCGTAGCTGATGCTCATGGGCACTATGCACAGTTCCTTGAAGTTCTGCTCGAAGCCCTTCTCGCCGCTGAGGTCGAACATCTTGAGAAGTCCCTGCTCAGTTATGTCAAATCCGTCCTTGGCACGGCCTTCCCTCTGCGCGATCCAAACACTGGACGCTCCCGAGGTTATGGATTCCCTGATGTACTTGCTGAGCCTCTGGCTGCTGAGGTAGAGTTCCCTGGCGCTGATGCCGCGAATGACCTTGATCATTCTGTTGGAACGCATGAGATCTTCGATGAGCTTGCCCTGAAGAAGGTTGGAACCGACGCACAGTTCTGCGTAAGGCAGACCTGAATCGTGCATCGAGTAAAGAATGAGTGCGGGATCGAGAACAATGTCCCTATGATTGGAAACGGCAAGGAACTTCTTCCCCTTGAGGTTGAGGATGTTCTCCATTCCGCTGTAGGTGAAGCCTTCGGAGGTCTTCACGAGAACGGAACCAACCACGCCGCTCATGACCACATCCTGGAACTCATCGATGCTGTGAACCTTATCGAGCATCGATGCCAGATGATTGAGCGGCTGCTTGGGGAAAAGATACTTGCTTATGGCCGGCAGTGCCGGATGACGTGCTATCCTGGCGAAGGCCTCAATGGCTTCGCTGTCCGAATAGGGACGGATGCTCTCGTACTCTGACATATCTCTCATATCCGACAAATATACTTAATTTTTGAGTATCTTTGCACCCATGATACCAGAATTGAGAATTGAGGACTACAATTACCCGCTTCCGGACGGGCGCATTGCGAAATATCCCCTTCCGGAGCGTGACAGTTCCAAGCTTTTGATCTATTCCGGCGGCAAATGCCGGGAACGTATCTTCCGTGACCTGCCTGAGGAACTGCCTTCAGACTGCATCATGGTCTTCAACGACACCAAGGTCGTGCCGGCAAGGCTTTTCTTCCGCCGTTCCACCGGTGCGCACATCGAGATATTCTGCCTCGAGCCCATAGACCCTTCCGACTACAACGTCAGCTTCGCCTGCACTGAAAGATGCCGGTGGAAATGCGTCATAGGCAATGCGAAAAGATGGAAGGACGACACGCTCCTTTACGACGCTCCCGACGGTTCTGAGCTGTCAGCAATGCAGCTCAGCGCTGTGCTTGTTGACAGGGACGGACAGACCGGCACGGTCGAGTTCAGCTGGACAGGCGGAGAGCCCTTCAGCCGCGTGCTCGAGCTCTGCGGGCAGGTACCAATCCCTCCCTATCTCAACAGGGATACCGAGGCCATAGACCTCGAAAGATACCAGACTCTCTACGCGCACATCCGCGGCTCGGTCGCAGCACCCACGGCAGGCCTGCACTTCACCGACAGGGTCCTTTCAGCCTTAGACAGCAAGGGCATCGACAGGCAGAACGTATGCCTGCACGTCGGCGCGGGGACCTTCCTGCCTGTAAAGAGTTCCCTTGTCAGCGAGCACCCCATGCACAGAGAGCCCGTAGTCGTCAGGAAGGATTTCCTTCTGAAGCTTGCCAACTCAGGCAAGAAGGTAGTTGCCGTAGGCACAACGTCCGTTAGGACTTTGGAGTCGCTATACTATGCCGGCGTAAGCTGCATAGAGAACGGTGGCCCGCATGACGTTGATCAGTGGGCACCATACACCAGGGATTACAGTTACACTCTCAAGGAATCACTTAACGCGATAGTCGACTGGCTGGACAGGAACGGACTCGACGAACTGAAAGTCGGTACCAGGATCATTATAGTTCCAGGATTCAAGTTCCGTGTAGTCGACATGATGGTAACGAATTTCCATCAGCCACAGAGCACGCTGCTCCTGCTGATTTCTGCATTTGTAGGAGGAGACTGGAAGACCATATACGATTACGCTTTGGCCAACGATTTCAGATTCCTGAGCTACGGCGATTCATCGCTCCTGTTCCGAGCCGAATAGCAACTGTTTACAATTTAACACACAGCGTACAAACCTGTTTACTTTTGTAAATACATTTGTAAACAGGCTATTTTCTTTTGTTAATTTACATATATAAACACCATACCGATAACCGTTGTTTACAATATTTATATAAGCAAACATTATATAGTTGATAATTGGTGTATAAAGTATTATAAATCAATCTTTTATTTGATTTGCTTGGAGTTATTGTTGATGTTATTGGAGCGTGACGCACCACCATGTATTGGCAACCACATAAATAGCGGTATATAGCTTTATGCTAAAACTTTGTTTTATAAGGTTTTGTATTGTCTTATCTACTTTATGGATATAGGATATTATCAGCCTTTTCTCTCCTATCTCCGGACCAAGTGTTACATAACTGAATTTTGAAATATCCTAACAAAGTATTACTTTTGTAATATCAATGTAACCAAATATGAATAACAGACTACAACAGTTTCTTGCCGCGGAAAACATCTCACAGTCAGTGTTTGCCGATACCATTGGTGTCGCACGTGCAAGCGTAAGTCATATTCTTGCCGGCAGGAACAAGCCTGGTTTCGACTTCATCGAAAGCATGAGCAAACACTACCCCAGGATCAACCTGGAATGGCTGATCACCGGAAAAGGCAAGATGTATAAAGGCGAAATCTCTGATAATGTGACCGTTACGGCGCCTGTCACTCCCGTAGAAATCGTGAAGAACGATGCTGCAACCATGCCAGAACCTCAGCCAGAACCGGAGAAAATCGTTGCAAATATCAAAAGTAATACTTCAACTAAAACTATACAAACAACTAAATCACAGCGGAATATATCAAAGATTATCGTCTTGTACGATGATGGGAGTTACCAAGAACTCAAATAATTCCCTATATTTGTTGTATGTATAATCTCCTGATAAAGCCTTTTGTGCGCAACATGGAGAAGGAGAAAGCTTCTGCAGTTGCGTTACGATACTTCAAGTTCATTGGTGCGGTTCCACTCCTGCGCCAATTCTACAGGCTCGTGCACAAGAACAGGTCCTTCGGTATTGACCGTGACGTCTTCGGCCTTCATTTCTACAATCCCCTTGGGCTCGGAGCCGGCCTTGACAAGAAAGGCGAGATGTGTGCAATGCTCGAGGATCTTGGATTCAGCTTCGTGGAAATAGGTCCTCTTAATGCGGCATACACCCGCACGGCTATTGCGAACATTCAGGAGAAGCCCTGCGAGGATATCCTTGCTGCCTGCATTTCAGCTGACATAACCACCTCATTCTCACTGGTATACGATTTCTGCGACTTCTTCGTCATAGATCAGCAGACCGGTCTGAAGGAGCATACGATCGACCAGCTTCTCAACATCAGGCTCACGTATGACGAATACAAGCCAATCGTCCTGAAACTGTCTGAATTCATCTCTGAGCATGATCTGCACCATGCGCTAGACTATTGCATGTACAGCGGCATAGATGGTGTCGAAGTAGGTGCCAAAGAACACGTAAAGGCCATTTACAGCTATACCAAAGGCCGCATGCCTATCATTGCCAACTGCCACATCAAATCGCCTTCTGAAGCCGCTGAACTGCTCCAGGACGGTGCTTCGCTGATCGAGCTGCGCAGCGGCATGGTATACGAGGGTCCTTCCCTTGTGCGCAAGACACTCAACTATCTTGAAAAAGCCGATTTGAAATGATCAAGGCAGAAGTCAGAATCAAAAGGCTGCTCCATGGCTCAGGCCTGAAGCTCTCAGCCGCAGAATCATGCACCGGTGGCATGATTTCCCATCTGATCACAACCGTACCCGGGTCCTCCGACTATTACCTAGGTTCCGTGACATCCTACGATCCCAGAATTAAGGAACAGCTTCTTGGCGTCAGCCCTGACACCATCCTGAACGAAGGAATCGTCAGCAGCGCCGTTGCTGCCGAGATGGCCCGCGGAGTCAGAGCCCTCACCGGCTCCACATACTCCGTCGCAACCACCGGATGGGCCGATCTATATGGCGACGAACACGAGCCGGCAGGCACCTGCTGGGCTGCAATCGATGGTCCAAAGGGAACAAAAACGGTCAGATTAAGTAGTCATGAGTCCAGAAAAACCAATATCAAGGCTTTTGCTGCATCAGCTTTGGAAATTCTGGCGGCTTACATAGAAGAAGATTTATCTAAAAGATAGCCAATATATAAAACATATTTGTTATTCTATATAACATTTATGTTATCGTTGTTTTTGTAACAAATAAGGCTATCTTATATCACATTATTCCACATTATTTATCGAATTATTGCGGCGGAGGAAATGGCTGCCAAGCGGATTCGGGTTCGAGACGAGGCCCGTAGTGGCCGTCGCAGAATCCCGTAGCGGGCAACCCCTTTTCCTCCGCCGAGGGTCTATGATCGGAAGATATTGCCTGGAGTATAAAAGACATTGTCAGGCAATAAATAAATTTTTTGAAAAAATTATTAAAAAAGTTTGCAAATACAAAAATAAGTATTACCTTTGTATCGGGTTGAGCAAGCGGCCATTCTGGTCCATCAACCTATTGGTTATTAGTTTTAGTGTTATTAATTATGTGGTTAGTATGAGTTGTCGCCGTGATGGTCACAACTCATTTCTTTTATATTCACCCCTGCTTGCTGAATACGAGTCTCTCCCCTGTTTCCGGATGAGTGAATTCAAGATAGAATGCGTGAAGGAACAGTCTGCCTTCGGTGGCATCGCCGTATAGCCTGTCGCCCTTGATAGGCCGGCCGAGGCCCTTCACATGGGCTGAGTGGACACGAAGCTGATGTGTCCGACCGGTCCTGGGTGTGAATATCACATCGATCTCACCATTCGGCAGGACTTCGGCTATTTCGTATTCGGTAACGGCCAGCTTGCCGTTCTCATAGTCAACATACTGGCGCGGCCTGTCATAATAATCCAACGCAAGAGGAAGTGCTATCGTTCCACGCGCAGCATGCCTGAACGGACCGGTGCCCGCCACAAGCCTCGCACGGTAACGCTTCACGACGTCCCGCCCTGCAAACTGAGCCTCCATGGCCGCCTTGGTGCCGAGATCTCGCGCGAACACCATCAGACCGGATGTATCCATGTCTAGCCTATGGCAGGTCTCGACAGAATCGCCATAACGCTCACGCAGCCAGCCAAGAAGACTGGGCGCAGCAACGCGACCGGGCACGGCCAGCATCCCGGCAGGCTTGTTCACAACTATCAGCGAGCCATCCTCATATATCACTTCGGGCTCGGCATCATTGCTGAATCCCGAGTCGAGAGGATTAGGAGCCACGTCCAGCCCCTGAAGCATCCAGCTCAGCAGAGGGCCACACTTTCCCATGCAGGACGGATAGAAGCGTCCCTGCTCACGGACTTCCTTCATAGGAGAATCTCCATACCAGAACTCCCCCATCGCCAGCGGCTTCATTCCGTTCAGGTATGCATGATTGAGCAGTTTGGGACCCGCGCAATCGCCGGTGCCCCCAGGAGGCACCAGGCCGCGTAGCGCGAATATCTCCTTGATGCTGAGGCTCTCCCCTCTGGCATTCAGGACCTTATATTGACTGAACAGCCAGTCCTGGAGGTCGGCGGACATCTTCGCCGGATCCTCAGAAACGGGCAGCCCGGCTTTCCGGCGCGCAACCTGCGCCGCTATCTCAGTCTCGCGCCTGCGGAAATACCCGTCAGGCAAGGAATAGTCGAATATGGGAGGCACAAAGCCCTCGACGGTCGCCCTTCCGTCCAGAAGACCGCTGAACGCGTAAAGTGGTCCGCGGTCGGTAATGAGGATTCCGAACATTTTGCCCGAATGGTCTAAATGCCCGGAATCAAGAATCTCCGTCAGCCTGCGGGCCTCTTCGACCACGCGAGGGTCAGGCACATAGCAGAACGGGTATGTGAATGGCACGGCCACCGCCTAGTACAGCTCGTTGAACTTGTCGGGATCGAAGACCCAGAGCCCCTGGGCCTTCAGGATCATCTCGATGCCTTCCCGCACGCATCCCTTGCCGCCAGGTCTGGTGGTGACGATGTCTGCTGCATCCTTGGCCTCCTGCGCCGCATCGGCAGGAGCAAAGCCGCATCCGCATGCTGCAAGCACCTGGGTATCAGCAATGTCGTCGCCGAAATAGGCCACCTCCGATGCATCCAGACCGTGCTGCGTGCAGAATGCACGGAACACCTCCAGCTTGCCTCTGCAGCCAAGGAAGAGGTCTTCCTCCTTGACGCGAAGGCTCAGCATCCTGGTATGCAGGGCCTGTGTGTCACCGCCCGACATTATTGACATGATCATGCCCTGCTTGGCAGCGAATCTCACTGCAAAGGCATCCTTGGCGTCGGTGATGCGAAGCACGTCGCCGTTCGCCAGAGGTATCAGTCCCCCGTCGGTCAGGACACCGTCGATGTCCATCGCTATGGCCTTTATCGACTTAAGATTTGGTTCCATTCGGGTTCAGGTCCGAAAGGTTGAAGGTCGCTCCCTGCTGAGGGCTGGGAAGTTCGATCCTGCCGTACTGCGCCTCGTACTTGGAGATATTCTCGGCTATAGCGTTGAGAAGTCTCTTAGTATGTTCGGGAGTCATGATGATGCGGTTGCCTATCTCGGGCTTCTGAAGTCCGGGAAGCATCTCGGCGAAATCGATGATGAACTCGCTGTGAGAATGGCTGATGATTGCGAGATTGCTATATGAGCCCTTGGCGATCTCAGGCTTGAGCTCAAGGTTTATCTTCTTCTCTTCCATTTTACTACAGTTGATTGTATGCCTGGCTGAATGTGTCGCCCTGAGTGATGTCGCCGGTACGGAGGCCCTTTGTGAGCCACCTTGAGCGCTGCTCTGATGTTCCGTGGGTGAATGAATCGGGAACGGTGCGTCCGTAGCTCTGCTTCTGGAGGTAGTCGTCACCGATCTTTGATGCGGCATTAAGAGCTTCTTCAATATCACCTGCCTCAAGTGAGCGGAAACGCTTGTTATCGTTGTATGCCCATACTCCGGCATAGAAGTCGGCCTGAAGCTCAAGACGTACGCTGATCTGGTTGGCCTGAGCCTCGCTGACGCGGCTCATCTGGTTATGTGCCTGCTGGAGGGTACCAAGCTGATTCTGCACGTGGTGTCCGACCTCATGTGCGATGACGTATGCGTATGCAAAGTCACCGTCGGCACCGAGCTGACGGCGCATGTTCATGAAAAACTCGAGATCAAGGTAAACGCTCTGGTCCGCACTGCAGTAGAAAGGACCTGACTGAGATGTTGCGCCACCACATCCTGACTGGACGCTTCCGCTGAAAAGGACGAGCTTCGGGGGCTGATACGTGCGTCCGAGAGACCTAAATATCTCAGACCAGATATCCTCGGTACCTGCAAGAATCTGGCTGGCGAACACGGCCAGCTCCTGCTCCTGCTCACTGGGCTGCCAGTTGCTGTCGGTGACGACCTCGGTATTGTTGGCCATCATCTGACCGGCGACCTCGATTGCCTCCTGAGGATTGCCGCCGAGCAGCAAGGTGATGAGTCCGATGACGATTGCGCCTCCAAGGCCGACACCGCCCACAACCTTACCTGTTGTAGACATACCTCTGCGGTCATCTACATTAGTACTTTGTCTTCTTCCGTCTAGTTGCATATTATGAATGATTAAATTTCAGCAAGTACAGTTTCACAGGCACGCACCAGGTCCCCTACCTTGACATTCACCTTTGCGTCAAGAGGAAGGAACATGTCTATGCGTGAACCGAATTTGATGATTCCACACTGGGATCCGGCAGACACAGTCTGGCCGGGCTCGGCGTGGCAGGCGATGCGCCTTGCAAACCCACCGGCAATCTGCTTGAACAGCAATTCCTTGCCGTCCTTGTTGCGCATGAGCACGCAGGTGTGCTCATTCAGCACTGAAGCCTTGGGATGGCTGGCGTAGAAATGGTCGCCGGGGTGATATTCATACGACTTCACCTTTCCGTCCATGGGCCAGAAATTGGAATGGACGTCAAAGAAGTTCATATATACGCTGATCTGTATGCATTCGCGTTTCAGCACTTCAGGCTCGATCACCTTGTCGACTATGACGACACGGCCGTCGGCTACGCTTGTCACAAGGCTGGAGCTGCCCTTGCGATTGCGCCTGGGTACGCGGAAAAATGCGGTCTGCCAGATGTCGAACCAAAGGATCAGGGCAATGCAGGGCCAGAGAATCAACGGATTCTTCACAAGGCATATAAGCAAAACGGCAGCAGCTAAGCTGATGCCATATATCAATGCTATCGATCCGTATGAGTCCCTGTCTATCTTCATATAAGGCCTGCTATGACAAGATATACAAGAGCCACGGGGATTGCCATGAGCGATGAATCGAAGCGGTCAAGCATTCCTCCGTGACCGGGGATGCAGTTGCCGGAATCCTTCACGCCGAACCAGCGTTTCCACAATGACTCAAAGAGGTCTCCGCACACACCGCAGACGCTTATCAAGGCGCCAAGGGCTATGCAGTGGATGAGGCTGAAAGGCATCCAGCCCACGAAATGGAGCACAAGCCCGGCAAGGGTGCCGAAGAACACGCCGCCCCAGAAGCCCCACCACGATTTCTTGGGAGAGATGCTAGGGGCAAGTTTCTTTGAATCAGGCTTCTGGCCAAGAGCCGTGCCGACGCAGTATGCACCTACGTCGCAGAGCCATATCACGATGAAGATGCTGAGCAGAAGGAAGCCGTTGAACTCACCGCCATTGAATACGAGGAACGGGCTGAGGCAGATCGGCATTGCGATGTACAGCAGTCCGGCATAGATGTATGCCACGCGTCCGAACTCGGGACGCTGTTTCATGAATACGTATATGACGGGCATGAGCATGAGCGGCAGGATTCCTAGAAGGATCCACTTCGCCTCAAGGTTGCCCTGGCAGAATATCACCGTAGTAGCCAGGAAGATGGCTGCAGAGAACATGGCGAGCCTCTGCCCGAGCGCATACTGCGAGCCGAGGGCCATGTTGTAGAACTCACGCATCGCCATCAGCATGACGAGCAGGAAGAGTGCGCCGTAGAAGATTCCGCTGAAGAGAAGTCCGGCAACCATCACGGCTCCGAACACGACACTTGATATAGTGCGGACTGCGAAATTATTCATTGTCGGTAGTATTAGTCGAAACGAATCCTGTCTCTGCAGACTCGGGGGCATCGGCAGCGGGTTCAGCCTCTGCAGACGCCTCAGGCTGCTCCTGATTCTCGGGAAGAAGCCTTTCCTCGCCGTGCTTTCCGGCCTTGGGACCGAAGATTGCCTCGATGTCCTTAGACATGATTATCTCCTTGTCAATCAGTATATTGGCGAGCTTCTCAAGACCTTCCCAGTTCTCGGTAAGAAGGGTGCGTGTACGTGATGTGACATCATCCACGAGAGCCCTTACTTCGGAATCGATGAGCTCGGCAGTCTTCTCGGAATAAGGCTTGGTGAATTCATATCCACCCTGAGCATCATAGAATGACAGGTTGCCGACCTTCTCGCTCATTCCGTAATATGACACCATCGCGTATGCCATCTTGGTCATGCGCTCGAAGTCGTTGAGAGCACCGGTGCAGGGCACGCCGTCGTTGACTATCTCTTCGGCTATACGGCCGGCAACAAGGCAGCACATCTCGTCGAACATCTGGGTACGCGACCACATCACCCTTTCATCAGGCAGTGACCAGGTGATGCCAAGAGCCTGTCCGCGAGGGATGATGCTGACCTTGAGGACAGGGTCGCATCCGGGAAGGAGCCAGCCTGCAACGGCATGGCCTGCCTCATGGAATGCAGTGAGACGCTTCTCCTCAGGACTCATGAGAGTCTTCTTGCGCTCGATTCCACCCACTACCCTGTCGACTGCATCCAGGAAGTCCTGGTTGTCGATGGCTTTCTTGCCTCTGCGAGCTGCTGTGAGAGCGGCCTCGTTGCAGACGTTGGCAATGTCAGCGCCGGAGAATCCGGGGGTATGCTTTGCTATTCCTTCAAGGTCGAAATCCTTGCTGAGCTTGAGCTTGCCAAGATGAACCTGGAATATCTCCTTGCGCTCGTTCAGGTCAGGAAGTGTGACGTTGATCTGCCTGTCGAAACGGCCGGCACGCATGAGGGCCTTGTCGAGGATATCGGCACGGTTGGTGGCAGCGAGAACTATCACGCCGCTGTTGGTGCCGAAGCCATCCATCTCGGTAAGAAGCTGATTCAGAGTATTTTCGCGCTCGTCATTGGAACTCCAGCCGGCATTCTTGCCACGGGCACGTCCAACTGCGTCGATCTCGTCGATGAACACGATGCAGGGAGCTTTCTCCTTAGCCTGGGCGAAGAGGTCACGCACGCGGCTTGCACCTACGCCCACGAACATCTCCACGAAATCGGAACCGCTCATACTGAAGAAAGGCACGTTTGCCTCGCCGGCGACAGCCTTAGCGAGCAGGGTCTTACCGGTTCCCGGAGGGCCTACGAGCAGCGCACCCTTGGGTATCTTGCCACCAAGGGCAGTGTATTTCTGAGGATTCTTGAGGAAATCCACGATCTCCATCACTTCCTCCTTTGCGCCGTACAGACCTGCAACGTCCTTGAAGGTCACATTGACCTTGTCCTTGTCGACTTCCTTTCCGGTAGTCTTGCCGGCATTGAAGGGATTCATGCCGCCACCGCCGGGGCCACCGCCCATGTTCTTGCCCATGCCGCGGAACATCCACACCCAGAGGAGTATGAAGAGAATGAGCGGGAACACCCATTCAAGAATGTTCTCCCATATCTTGGCGTCGTTGGTGATGACCAGCTTGGTCCTGTCCTGAGGATCGAGGAATGCATTCAGGCGCGCGAATTCCAGTTCCGGATCGAACTTGCTAGAAGTAAGGAAATAGAACTGAGGGGCCGATGAGGGAACCTTTCCGCCAGGGAAAAGGTCAGAATACTTGTTCATCTTCTCGGGACGGACAGTCACGTCGCCCTTGAAGTCATTGCGCACGAACTGGACTTCCTTCACGTCTCCGGCCTGGATCATCTCCTCCAGCTGCGCCCATTCTATCTTCTGCGCCGGAACACCCTTGGATGTCAGGAGCATGAAGATTATTCCACCAATCAGCAGAAGATAGATCCACGAGAAATTGATTCTGACGACCTTTACCTTCTGCGGTTTCTTATTTTGTTTTTTTGCCATTTCAGCTTATAAGTATAAATTTGCACACAAAGATAATACAAAAATGGCTCCAACACACGCACGCGCGAAGATATTGTGGTGCGAAAGCACCGATTCCACCAACAGTGAGCTCAGAAGGCGCATCGGGGAACTTGACAATTTGTCAATCGTCGCGGCAAAACGGCAGACAGCCGGACGCGGACAGGGCGACCATACATGGTGCTCGGAGCCGGGAATGAACCTGACATTCTCTCTGCTGCTGCTCTTCAGCGACGACGCTCCCCTGAATGTCAGGGACATACAGGAAATCAACGTCTATATCACTTCAGTGCTGCTCGAATTCCTGAGGAAGGAAGGAGTCAGCGCCTGGGTCAAGCTGCCCAACGACATCTGGGTCGAAGACCGCAAGATCTGTGGCATTCTTATCGAGAATCAGCTTGATGGCCACAACGTGGCTTCCACAATAGTCGGAATCGGCCTTGACCTGAACCAGTGCGAATGGCCTGAAGACCTCCCCAACCCCGTATCGCTCAAGCAGCTGACAGGAAAAGAATATCCGCTCGAACTTACGCTCGAACGGATATCGGATCTTTGCAAGAAGAATTGGATTGATTTCGAATCTAGGCTTCGCGCAAAGCTGTGACCGCCCCGACGGGATCGTCTGAGTGGAACACTGTGCTTCCGGCAACGGCGATGTCCACACCTACATCACGGAGTGCCTTGGCGTTATTGAAGTTGACGCCGCCATCGACTTCGATGAGGGCATCGGCTCCCCTGGCAGCGATCTCAGCCTTCATGGCAGCCACCCTGTCAAGAGTGACCTCAATGAACTTCTGCCCGCCGAATCCGGCGAACACGCTCATTATCAGGAAGAAATCAGCCTTGCCAATATAGGGGAAAAGCTTTTTCACCGGTACGTCAGGGTCTATTGCTATACCCGCTTTCATTCCGTACGAGTGTATGATGTCTATGAATTCCTTGCACCTTCTGCCAGCGGCCTCAAGGTGGAAGGAGCACATGTAGGCACCGTCGTCAGCCACCTTCTTGAACCACTTGTGAGGATTGACCACCATGAGGTGGACATCCATGGGCACCTTCATGGCAGGAGCCAGCTGGTCAAGCACGCTGAATCCGAACGAGATGTTGGGAACCAGAGTGCCGTCCATGATGTCGAGATGGAGTATGTCTCCTGATGCGTTGACTTTCTCGACTTCCTCCTGCAGATGCAGGAAATCAGCGGCCAGAAGCGATGGTGCAATCTTCATTATTCAAAGTTTACTACTACGTCCTCAAGCAGTGCAACGAACTTGTCCATGCTGGCAAGTTCAAGTTTCTCGCCGGGCGCATGTACACCACGGAGAGTGGGTCCGAAACTGATCATGTCAAGGCCGGGGAACTTCTGAAGGAAGAGTCCGCACTCAAGTCCGGCATGTATGGCCTTGACTTCAGGGTCTTGTGTAAATAACTTCTTGTAAGATGCTACACTACAAGCAAGTATATGTGAGTTCATATCGGGGTTCCAACCAGGATATTCATACATGTGCTTGACTCTTGCGCCTACGATTTCGAAGTTGGCACGGACCTTCTTCGCGATGGCACGGCGCTCTGAGGTTGCAGAGCTGCGCTGGCTTGTGACGATCTCGAAAAAGCCCTTGCGCTTATGGACTGAAGCAAGGTTGGTAGAGGTCTGCACAAGGCCGTCGATGTCCTGGCTCATGGCCTGCACGCCATGAGGGCAGGTAAGCAGTGATGAGATCAGACAATATGCCGCATCAGGGTCTATCGTGAAGCGGGCACCTGCGACCTTCTCGCATGTTGCGCAGATGTCGGGATCCGTAGCATGGAATTCCTCCGCAAGAGTCTCGCTGAAAGCGCGCACGCGACGTACGGTGGCACGCGGATGAGGCACGGCGATCACGGCCTCGCACTCACGTGCAATGGCATTGGGCTTGCCGCCGCCGTTGATGGATACAAGCTGGAATCCGAAAGGAATCTCGTCATTGAGGAAACGGGCCATCTGCTGGACAGCATTCACGCGTCCCTTGTTTATATCGTCGCCGCTGTGGCCGCCTATTCCTCCGGAAATGCGGACCTTGAGGACTGCAAGTCCGTCGGCTACGGGAGCGCTCTCATAATCAAGGCGTATGCGGGTGTTGAGTCCGCCGGCACAGCCGATGAACAGCTGTCCTTCGTCCTCGGAATCAAGGTTGATGAGAGTCTTTCCGGTGAAGAAGCCGCTCTGAAGGGCTTCTGCGCCATCCATGCCGGTCTCTTCGGAGATCGTGAACAGACACTCGATCTTTCCTGTGGGAGTCTTGTCCTCGAGAAGAGCAAGCGCTGCGGCAATGCCGATACCGTCGTCAGCGCCGAGGGTGGTGTCCTTTGCGATCATCCATCCGTCCTCGATCACATAGTCGATGGGGTCCTTGGCAAAGTCATGAGCCACGCCCGCATTCTTCTCGCATACCATGTCCTGGTGTGCCTGAAGGACTATCGTGGCAACGCCTTCCTTTCCGGCAGCGGCCTCGCGGGTGATGAGCACATTGCCTATGCTGTCGGTCTTGACGGCCAGGCCGTTGTTCTCTGCCCACTGTACAAGCCAGGCTGTTATCTTCTCCTCATGACCTGACTCACGAGGAATGGCAGTAATCTCCTTGAAAATTTCAAGAACCCTTGTAGATTGCATGGTATTTAATTGAATATTAGTGTCTTGCAGGTGAGATGATCTGCTCTATGTCGGTGACGTACTTGCGGAAAGTCTTGTCGGTCGACATGAGGTCAGCCACTGTGGTGCATGCATGGAGCACGGTAGCGTGGTCCTTGCCTCCAATCTCGGCTCCGATTGTTGAAAGGGAGCAGTTGGAAATGAGGTTTCGGCTCAGGTACATCGCAATCTGACGGGCCTGTACGATCTGACGCTTGCGGCTCTTGGAAAGGATGTCGTCCCTGGTGATGTTGAAATATTCGCAGACGGTCTTCTGCACCTTGTCGATGCTGATGTCCTTCTTCTCCTCACCCACGACCTTCTCAATGATCTGGCGTGCCAGTTCGATCTGGTCCTTTCCGGGATGTACGGTACTATATGCGATAAGGGAGATGAGCGCACCTTCAAGTTCACGGAAGTTCGTGCGGATGTTGCTTGCAAGGTATTCCAGGACATCATCGGGTACCGATACGCCCTCACGGAATGCACGTGAACGGAGCATCTGCAGACGTGTCTGGAAATCAGGATATGAAAGCTGGACTGAAAGGCCCCACTTGAAGCGGGAAAGAAGCCTCTCCTCGAAGTTCTGAAGCTCCACGGGTGCTCGGTCAGATGTGAACACGAGCTGCTTTCCGTTCTGGTGCAGGTAGTTGAACACGTTGAAGAACGCATTCTGGCAGCCCTGCCCCATGAGATCCTGTATGTCGTCCACGATAAGCACGTCCATCTTCATATAGTAGCCGAGGAAGTCGGTGAGCTTGTTATGCACAGCCACTGCATCCATGTACTGAGTCTTGAACTCGTTTCCGGTCACATAGAGGACGACCTGATCGGGGAATTTCTGCTTGATTGCAATTCCTATCGCCTGAGCAAGATGAGTCTTTCCAAGGCCAGGGCCACCGAAAATGAACAGAGGGTTGAAAGGAGTCTTGCCGGGAGCGGCGGAAATATTGACTCCGGCAGTGATTCCCATCTTGTTGCACTCTCCTTCGATCAGATTGTCGAAGTTGTAGATAGGGTTGAGCCTGGGGTCGATCTTGATCTTGTGGACGCCGGGGATGACGAAGGGATTGGTGATGCCGGAAGGCATGTAGGCGCTGAACTGCACGGGCTTGTTGGTAGGAGTGATGACATCCTGACCGGGAACGTTCATGGCCGGCTGGTTCTGCACGGGACGTATCATATATACAAGACGCGCGCCCGCACCAAGGACTCTCTTCATCGTCATCTTGATGACGTCGAGATATGCTGACTCAAGATACTCCCTGAAGAAGTCTGAAGGGACCTCCACGGTAAGTGTGGACTCGACGAGAGACACCGGGCGCACGGGTGTGAACCAGGTCTTGAAAGGCTGGGGCTCGATTATCTGCTCGACTATGCGCAGACACTCGTTCCATACAGCTATATGTCTCTGTTGATCGGTCATTTTGGTCAGTCAAAAAGAGCGCATTCAACATGCGCCGGATTGCAAGTGCAAAATTGGGGATAAATAATTGATAAAAAAAATAATTTGCTATTGTATTTTAATTAATTTTGCCTTATATCTTTGCACAAAACAGACTCAATGGCAAATTTATATAGTTCTGATAATCAGTATATTACAAAGATGTTACGCTCGTAACTCATTTATTTGCAAATACATTTAGTTTAGAATGATTCCAAATTAACGATTTGAGGTTTTTTATGCCTTCTGCGCCATTGGAAAAGGGATAAATACGCAACTACCTTATCAGAGAAACTGTATCCCCTTCTACTTTTACCAGATATGAGTCAGGATATTTTTTTCTGATCTCCTGGAATCTTTCCTTCACAACAGAAAGATCAGTGTCGGCCCCGATGATGTACTTGTATATCTTCGTACCCTTTACAACCACAGGTTCATAGCCAAGGAACTCCGGGGCACCGGACTCAATTCTGCGTCCGACCGCGAATATCTGCACGCCGTAGAGAGTCTCGCGCACGGTATCATCCACCTCGGTCTCCCCTGCTGCCTCGGCAACAGGCGCCACGGTCTTTACGGCTGTCTTCTCCCCGGCCTTCGGAGCAGCTGCAGGAGCCGAAGATTCCACGCTCACGCTCTTGTCGTATGCGGCCTTGTATTCCACGAATGCCTGATACAGGCACTCGGCAATCCTGTCCCTGTTCTCCGCATCGCGAAGGACGGCCAGGTCGGAAGGATTCGATATGAAGCCCAGCTCCACAAGGACAGAAGGCATCGAGGTCTTCCAGAGCACATAGAAAGGATCCTGAGAAATGCCGCGGTCAGCCTTGATGGGGCCATTGTGGAGATGCTTCTTCACCGTCCCGGCGAAATTCAGACTCTGCTCGAGATATGCATTCTGCATGAGCTGCATGAAGATGTTGGACTCGGGATCCTCGGGGTTGAAGCCTTCGTACTTGGTCGAGTAGTCATCCTCGAGAAGTATAACGGAATTCTCACGCTTGCACACGTTCATGTTATACTCGTACAGGTCGGTGTTCTTCTTTGAAGACTGACCCATGCAGTGTACCGAGAATCCGTTTGCGGAAGTCTTCGGTGCCGCATTTATGTGCAGTGAAATGAAGAGGTTCGCACCGGCCTTGTTGGCCTTCTCCGCACGGTCGTTCAGCGATATGAACTCCTGGCCTCTGGTCTCGATGACGTTCACGTCGGGACAGCCCTCCCTTATCTTGCGGCTGAGGCGGGCTGATATGTCGAGGACTATGCTCTTCTCGTATGTCTTCTTGTCTGCGCTGACTGCGCCGGGGTCCTTGCCGCCATGACCAGGGTCAATGACTACCGTTTTCAGACCAAGGTCATCCTTTGCGGACATGGAGGCGCCGCAAAGAACAAGGCAGAGGATTATGCAGATTGTGCGTTTCAATTATTATTCGTACTTTTGTATTTTACAAAAATAAGCAATTTTTTTGGATTGAAGAAGAAGGGATTCATATTAACGCTGCTTGTCCTGCTGCTTTTCAGCCTCCTGTCGCCGGCCCAGACGCCAAGGCGTGGCCGTGGCACCGGGCAGCAGTTCGGCGTACGTCAGGAGAAGAAGGTCGTTCCTCCTGATTCCCTGGAGCTCGCCCGCAGAGACTCCCTTCACGTCGCCGACTCCCTCCACAAGATAGACTCCATAGCCCTATTGGGCAAGAGCTCTCTCGAGCGTCCTGCATTCTCCACAGCCAGAGACTCCATCGTAGAGGTGTTCTCGGACGGACAGAGGCTGATATATTATTATGGTGACGTGAGCGTGTCGTACCAGGACATGAAGCTTACTGCAGAGCGCATGGAGTACGACATGAACACCGGTACCGTCTATGCCTACGGCGTGCGCGACACCCTTTCAGGCGAATGGGTAGGCCTGCCTGTCATGGAACAGGGCGGCAAGACCTACAACATGCACGAGGTGCGCTATAACTTCGACACCAAGAAGGCCAGGATCACCAACATGGTCACGACCGAGGACGGAGGTGTCCTGCAGGGGCAGAACATCAAGATGATGCCGGACCAGTCTGTGAACATGACGAAGGGCAAATATACGGTCTGCGACCTTGAGCATCCACATTACTGGCTCGAGCTCGAGCTCGCCAAAGTGATGACCAAGCCTACGCAGAAGACGGTCTTCGGCCCGGCCCACCTTGTAGTGGAGGACGTGCATCTTCCTTTCATTGGACTCCCCTTCGGCTTCATTCCCAAGCGGCCGGAACGAGCGACGGGCATGCTCATGCCTACGTTCGGCCAGGAGCAGACGCGAGGCTTCTACATGCGTGACGCCGGCATGTACTTCGTATTCGGAGACTATTTCGACCTGTCCGTCACAGGAGACGTGTACACCCTTGGTTCCTGGGCGCTCGACATCAACTCACGATACAAGGTCAACTACAAGTTCAACGGATCCTTCTCGTTCACCTATTCCTTGGACAAGGGTGGAGAAAAGGGCACGCCCGAATACTTCGAATCGTCGAACTTCGGACTGAAATGGTCGCACTCGCAGGATTCCAAGGCTCATCCGGGAACGAGCTTCAGCGCATCCGTGAACTTCTCCAGCCCTTCGAACAACAGATTCAATTCGCGCTCCATCGACGAGGCCATACAGAGCCAGGTCTCATCCTCAATCTCATACGGCCATAACTGGAACGGCAAGTTCAACTTGAGCATCAATGCCCTGCACAGCCAGAACTCCAGGGACTCGTCATACACCTTCACCCTGCCTAACGTGACGTTCTCGATGAGCACGATCTATCCGTTCAAGCAGAAGAACCGCGTCGGAAAGGAAAAGTTCTACGAAAAGATAAGCTTCGGATACAACACCTCGCTGCAGAACAAGATCAGCTTCAAGGCCAGGGAGTTCGACCTGAACAACCCCGAATTCCTGAACAAGTTCGACAACAGCATGACGCATAACTTCAGCATTGGACTGCCTTCATTCCAGCTGATGAAGTACCTGAGCTTCAACCCCAGCATATCTTACGGAATGAACTGGTATTTCCGGGAATACAACGCCATGTACAACGAGGAGACGAACCGCGTGGAGCAGTCGAAGGGCGACATGTTCGGTTCCTTCGGCATGATGCACAGGGGCTCGGCGTCGATATCGATGAGCACGCGTCTGTACGGTACCTTGCTGTTCGCCAAGTTCAGGAAGGTCCAGGCGATCAGGCACGTCATTTCGCCATCCGTCTCGATGAGCTATACGCCTGACCTGAGCAAGTCATGGAACGGCTACACGACGTTCGACTACATAGATGCATCAGGCCAGACCAAGACGCATACGTTCAACCGTTTCACAGGAAGCACCGGCGCCGGGGCCAAGGAGGCGGCATCGATGAACATATCCATAGGAAACAACCTCGAGGCCAAGGTACGCGACTTCGCCGACACGACCGGAACAGGAACCAAGAAGGTCAAGCTCATAGACCAGCTCACGTTCAACACCAGCTACAACTTCCTGGCGGAGCAGTTCAAGATGAACACTATCAGCGCCTCGATGAGCACCAACCTGTTCAGCAAGGTCAACATCAGTGCAAGTGCCGGATTCGACCCGTATGCCATCGACGAGAAAGGCGTGAGATTCAATGAGTTCGCCATCACGAAGGGCCAGGGTCTCGCACGTTTCAGCAACGTCAACGTATCGGCATCCTACTCGATCTCAGGCAAGGGCGCCATCAACGGCAACGACGGTTCCAAGGTAAGTTCCGAAGGCGGCAGCTCGTCTGGCGGACATGGAGGAGTGCAGGGCGCCGCAGACTACTACCGCAAGATCTATTATCACCCTGTCACGGGAGAATACATACCTGACGGCTGGCTGTACTACACCAATCCCAACGTGCCCTGGAGCGTCAACTTCAGCACACAGTTCTCTTGCAACAGGGGATACAAGTACATCGAGGCCGAACACAGGCTCGAGAACAAGAACAACTACAGGGCGACCATCAGCGCCAGCGGAAACATAAAGCTCACCCCGAAGATGAACATCAACCTCAGTTCAGGTTACGATTTCATCGCAAAGCAGATAACCACCACTCAGTTCAGCGCCTCATACGACCTGCACTGCTTCAACATCGCAGTCCAGTGGGTGCCTGCAGGAACTTACAAGAGCTACAGCTTCCGCATCGCGGCTAACGCATCCACTCTTGCCGATGTGCTTCGCTTCAAGAAGAGCGACAGCTACATTGATAATTGGAAATAATTGCTATATTTGCATTATCATTTCAAAAGGCGGCGAAATCACTGCTGCCTGAATCTAACAAATATCATTATGTCACACAGCTTATACGAGCTCAGTCAGATGAGTAGAGAAGAGCTCGAGAAACTTGCGAACGATTATCAGATCAAGACTAAGAAGATGGAACTTGAAGAGATCGCCTACGCGATTCTTGACAAGGAGGCCGTGATTGTTGCTTCTCAGGCACCTGAGGACAAGCCCAAGGCTCGCCGCGGACGTCCCAAGAAGGCAGAGAAGGCAGCTGCCGAGCCCAATATTAAGGAAAAGTCTGCAGAGGAGAAGAAGGCCGAGGTAAAGGAAGAGCCTGCAGCAGAAGAGCAGAAGACTGAGAAGAAACCGGAACCCAAGCCTGCAAGAAAGAAGCAGGAGCCCAAGCAGAAGGCAGAGGAGCCCAAGACTGAGGAGAAGCCTGCAGAGGAGATTAAGCCCGCTGAGAACGAGCCCGAAAAGCAGGCTCAGAAGAAGCGTGGCCGCAAGCCCAAGACCGCTCAGGCCGCGAATGCTGACGAGCCCCTTTCAGAAGAGGCTGAGGCAGCAAGGAAGGCAGCACAGGAAAAGGCGGCAGCAATCGTTGCAGCAGCCACTGCCGTGCAGCGGCAGAAAGCCTCAAAGGAAGCACAGAAGGCGGCTCTGGCCGAGCAGCAGAATCAGCCCCAGAGGCAGCAGAACCCTCAGAATCCTCAGCAGCAGAATCAGCAGAGGCAGCAGCAACAGGGCAACAATAACCAGCAGCAGAAGCCCAAGCGCCCGCACATCCCCGAATTTGAGGGTACCGTCGAGGCCACGGGCGTGCTAGAGATAATGCCTGACGGATACGGCTTCCTCCGTTCATCAGACTACAATTACCTGAATTCTCCTGACGACATCTACGTCAGCCAGCAGCAGATAAAGATCAACGCCCTCAAGAGCGGCGACACCGTGATCGGCGAGATCCGTCCTCCCCGCGAGGGCGACAAGTACTTCCCTCTGGTGAAGATCAAGTACGTCAACGGCCGCACTCCCGAATTCATCAGGGACCGCGTGCCTTTCGACTTCCTCACTCCCCTTTTCCCCGACGAGAAGTTCAACCTCACCGGCGGCCAGTCCGGCAAGGACATCTCCTGCAGGATCGTGGACATGTTCTCGCCCATAGGAAAGGGCCAGCGCGGCCTTATCGTGGCACAGCCCAAGACAGGTAAGACCATGCTGCTCAAGAGCATAGCCAACGCCATCGCCGAGAATCACCCCGAGGTCTACGAGATCGTGCTCCTCATCGACGAGCGTCCCGAGGAGGTCACCGACATGCAGCGCAGCGTAAAGGCAGAGGTTGTGGCATCTACCTTCGACGAGCCCGCCGAGCATCACGTTAAGGTTGCCAACATGGTACTCGAGAAGGCAAGGCGCCTCGTCGAATGCGGCCATGACGTGGTCATCCTGCTCGACTCCATCACCCGCCTTGCACGCGCATACAACACCGTTCAGCCCGCATCAGGCAAGGTGCTCACCGGCGGTGTGGACGCGAATGCCCTCCAGAAGCCCAAGCGCTTCTTCGGTGCTGCCCGCAACATCGAAGGCGGCGGTTCGCTCACAATACTCGCAACCGCACTCACCGAGACCGGCTCAAAGATGGACGACGTGATCTTCGAGGAGTTCAAGGGTACCGGCAACATGGAGCTCCAGCTCGACAGGACCCTCAGCAACCGCAGAATCTTCCCTGCAGTGAACGTCGTGCTTTCAGGCACACGAAGGGACGACCTCCTCTATCCGAAGGGACAGAGCCAGAGAATATGGATACTCCGCAAGCTGCTTGCAGACATGAACCCCACCGAGGCCATGAACTTCATGCTGCAGCTCATGGACGAGTATAAGACCAACCAGGATCTGCTGGACAACATGTCCAAGGTAAATCCCAGGGAAGCAAAATATTACGACAGCTATTAGGAGTCTACTTGACGCCAGTGCTACCAAAACCGCCTTCTCCCCTTTCGGAGGAGGCGAGTTCGTTTACGCTCTCCCAGTCGATGCGCTCATGCTTTGCAAGCACGAGCTGGGCGATTCGCTCGCCCTTTTCAACCACGAAGTCGGCGTCGGACAGGTTGACGAGGATGACACATACTTCGCCGCGGTAGTCGGCATCGATGGTGCCGGGAGCATTGAGGACGGTGATGCCCTTCTTTGCGGCAAGACCGCTGCGGGGACGCACCTGCACCTCATAACCGGCAGGAATCTCGATGAAAAGTCCGGTAGGCACCATTGCCCTCTCCAGCGGCTTGAGGACTATGGGCTCGGGGTTATTGGCTCGTACGTCAAGGCCTGCTGCAAGAGCGGTCGCATATTCCGGCAGGGCATTGCCGCTGCGGTTGATGACTTTCACTATCATGTTACTTAGGTGCTATTTTATACAGGATTGCTGCTATCAGCGTGTATATGACATTCGGCATCCACAATGCCACGGCCGCGGACATGACGCCGGTATAGACGAACATTTCTGAGAAGCGCAGGAACAATATGTACAGGAATGCCAGTGCTATGCCGATGGCGATGTTCCAGCCTGTGCCTCCCCTCTTCTTCTTGGATGTGAGCGCAACGCCAATGATGGTCAGGATTATGGCTGAGAACGGCAGTGTCATGCGCCGCTGCTTCTCGATCTGGGCAAACATAATATTGTCGTCGCCACGCATCTTCTGCGTTTCGATAAGCTCGTTTAACTGGCCGATGGTAAGGGCTTCCACGGTCTTCTCGTTCCTGTAGAAGTCGGTCACATTCAATGCAATGACGGTATCGAGCTGCTCACCGCAGCGCACCTTGTCCTGCAGACCCTCGTTATAGTCGCGTATCATCCACTTGCGCATGTGCCATCCGCCCATGGTGCTGTCCCAGGCGGCAGACTCGGCGCTGAGCTTGCTCACGAGCTTGTTGTTATCTACGCTCTCGAGGGTCATCTTGTACGCAGTGTTGTTCCAGGTGCTGAACGATTCCACATATACGAACTGACCGGGCGCTATCTGATAATGCACGTTCCTGCGGTTGAACACACCCTTGCCCTTGGAGTATTTGATGTAGGACTGCTCGAATTCCACTCGCTCGACGTTGGCCCGCGGTATCACATAGAAGTTCAGCGCAAGCGACAGCAGGGCTATGATCACGGCCGAAACCATGTATGGCACCATCATTCTGTGATAACTCTCGCCTCCTGAGAGCATCGCGATGATCTCGGAGTTCGCGGCAAGCCTGGATGTGAAGAATATCACCGTGATGAACACGAACAGGGGCGAGAACATGTTCATGAAATACGGCACAAAGTTCACGTAGTAGTCGAAGATTATGGACTTGAGGGGGACTTCGTTATGCACGAAGTCGTCGATCTTCTCCGAGATGTCGAAGATGATCACGATGCCGATGATGAGCAGCAAGGCGACGAAGAAGGTCGTCATGAACCTCTTCATGATGTATTTGTCAAGTATCTTCGGCTTCAGGTCCATATTCTACATCCTTTGTGTTATGCGCTTCACCACGCTGTCCTTCCACTGCAGGAAGTCTCCTGCCTCGATATGCATCCTGGCATTGCGGACGATGTCGAGATAGAAGGCAAGGTTGTGCTCGCTGGCCACCATGGCGGCGAACATCTCGCCTGACTTGAAGAGATGGTGAAGATATGCTTTCGTATATGTGTGGTCGACGAACGATGTGCCGCTGGGATCGAGTTCGGAGAAGTCCTGCTCCCACTTGGCGTTGCGCATGTTCATGATGCCGTTCCAGGTGAAGAGCATGCCGTTGCGGCCGTTGCGGGTGGGCATGACGCAGTCGAACATGTCTATTCCGCGGGAGATGGCCTCGAGTATGTTCGCAGGAGTTCCCACACCCATGAGATACCTCGCACGGTCCTGAGGGATCTGAGGGCACACAGTCTCTATCATCTCGTACATGACCTCGGTCTCCTCGCCCACGGCAAGGCCTCCGATGGCGATTCCGAGCTCGGAGAACTGAAGGGCATGCTCTGTAGCCTCCAGACGGAGGTCACGATAGGTGCAGCCCTGGATTATGGGGAAGAAGGTCTGCTGATAGTCATACAGCGGATCGGACTCGCGGAAGCTCCTGGCGTAGCGCTCGAGCCAGTTCTTGGTGAGGTCGAGGCTCTTGCGGGCATAGTTGTGGTCAGCATCGCCGGGGCAGCATTCGTCAAGGACCATCATTATGTCGGCACCTATGACTCGCTGAGTATGGACGTTGTTCTCGGGAGTGAAAGTATGACGGGAACCGTCGATATGGCTCTGGAACGTGCAGCCGTCCTTCGTGAGCTTGCGTATGCCAGTGAGGCTGAATATCTGGAAGCCGCCGGAATCGGTGAGGATGGGACGGTCCCAGCTCTCGAACTTATGGAGTCCGCCTGCCTGATACAGGGTATCGAGCCCGGGACGCAGATAAAGGTGGTATGTGTTGCCAAGGATTATCTCAGCATTGATGTCCTCCTTGAGGTCGCGGTGATAGACACCCTTGACGCTGCCGACTGTGCCGACGGGCATGAATATGGGGGTATGTATCTGACCGTGGTCAGTCTCTATGACACCACATCTTGCTGAAGAGCAAGGGTCCTGGCAGGTCTTCGTGAATTTCATTCTTCAAAGATAAGGAATTCCCGTGAAAAAATCTTATTTTTGTTCCTCACGCACATCATAGAAACAAACAACAATAGAACTGATAATGAAAAAATCCAACATCACACTCAGGCTCATCGTGATGAACTTCATGGAGTTCGCAGTATGGGGAGCCTACCTGACATCTCTCGGCCGCTATCTGGGACAGATAGGCATGGGACCTCAGATCAAGTGGTTCTTCGCAATGCAGGGCATAGTCTCCATCTTCATGCCCGCCCTCATGGGCATAGTTGCAGACCGCCACATCCAGGCCCAGAAGGTCCTCGCACTCTGCCATGGCCTCGCCGGTCTGTTCATGATAGGTGCAGGCATATACTGCAGGCAGGCTGGAGCCGCCGTGGAATTCGCACCGCTGTTCACTCTCTACAGCATCAGCGTGGCCTTCTTCATGCCCACCATCGCACTCGTCAACTCCGTAGCCTACAATGCACTTGAAGGCGCAGGAAAGGACCCCGTCAAGGACTTCCCTCCCATCCGTGTGTTCGGTACCGTGGGATTCATCTGCAGCATGCTTACCACCAACTTCCTCAAGATAGGCGGCGCAGCAATGCAGGACTCATACACCCAGCTCCTCTCTTCAGGTATCCTGAGCGTCATCCTCTGCGCATACGCATTCACAATGCCCGCCTGCCCCACAAAGAAGGGCGAGGGCGGCCAGAGCCTTGTCGACAGCCTTGGCCTCAGGGCATTCACCCTGTTCAAGGACAGCCAGTTCGCAATCTTCTTCATCTTCTCGATGCTCCTCGGCGCATCGCTGCAGATCACGAACGGATACGCCAACACCTTCCTCGGTTCCTTTGGCGACAATCCCCTGCTCGCCGACACCTTTGCAGTCAAGAACTCGAACGCTCTCATTTCGATATCACAGATATCCGAGACCCTCTGCATCCTTCTCATCCCCTTCTTCATGAAGAAGTTCGGCATCAAGAAGGTCATGCTCATAGCAATGTTCGCATGGGTGTTCCGCTTCGGCTTCTTCGGCCTCGGACAGCCTGACATGCCCGGCGTGCTCCTGTTCATCCTCAGCTGCATAGTCTATGGTGTTGCATTCGATTTCTTCAACATCTCCGGCTCTCTTTATGTAAATGAGAATGCACCCAAGGACATCCGTTCATCGGCCCAGGGTCTGTTCATGCTCATGACCAACGGCCTGGGAGCCACATTCGGAACTCTTGCCGCAGGTGCAGTCGTGGATGCATGCGTCTACAACGCTGCCTCCCCTGACTGGGCAAAGGCCTGGTACATCTTCGCAGCCTACGCATTCGTAGTGGGTGTAGCATTCATGATTCTCTTCAAGGACCCTTCAAAAAAGAAAGCATAAGAATATGAGAACAATCAAAGGATTCCGCATGCGCAAGCTCGGCCTCGAGTACATAATCACCGCAGAAGGCGTGGAGCTCATCAATTTTAACAAGATGATTGCCCTGAATGAGTCCGCAGCATATCTGTGGGAGTCAGTTCAGGAAATGGAGGAGTTCAGCGTCGATACCCTGGCCGACCTCCTCGTGGAGCAGTACGGCATCGACAGGGAGCTCGCTCTCAAGGATTCCGCCGCCGTGGCCCAGAAATGGATCGAGGCAGGCATAGCTGAAGAATAGCGCACAAGCTCATATAGAACAAATCAGGGTGGCCGTCATGGTCACCCTGATTCTTTTATGCTGCCGGAAGCATTATCTGCGGCCGCTCTTCTTGTGGCGGCTCTTCTTCCTGTTCTTGCTGATGAGTGCAGCTGCGGCAATGGCTGCTACGGCTGCGATGATGATGATGTAAGTGAGAGCATTTGCGCTGTCACCCTTCACGCGTGACCACATCTCCTGGAGAGCAGCGGTACGGTCGCCAGTGTCGTGAAGCATTCCGCAGCGGGCGATGATCTCGTCTGAAGGATACTGAACGGGGTCGATGCATACGCCCTTGGCTTCCTCACCGAAGAAGTATGTCGCATCCTCAGCGGCGAACTGGGTGGAATCCTGCTTTGCGGCAAGGATCTCGGGACCGCCGATTGCGCTGACGTAACCGATCTCGTCCATGTTGCGAAGAGCCATCTCGGGACGGCAGAGGAAGTTGATGAAATAGCGGGCAGCATCCACGTTCTTGGCGTACTTGGGGATTACCCAGCCGTCGAACCAGACGATGCTGGCCTCCTCAGGAATGGCATATCTGAGCTCTACGCCCATATCCTTGGCCTCACCGATGGCCCAAGCGGCGTCACCGCTCCAGCTGAGGTTCATCCAACCCTTCTCCTGAGTCATGTACTCCTTACCGAAGTCAGCCTCGTAACCGGCGATGTTGGGCTTGCAGTCATTGAGGAACTGCTCGACCATTGCGATGGATTCGTCGGAGGTGTCGAAAGGAAGTTCCTCGATGGTCTTCTCACCAGCATCGATGGCGTCCTTGTTGAGGGCGATGAGCAGTGTTGTATATACGTCGCGGAAGGCTTCCTTCATGTAGATCTTGTCCTTGAAACGGGGATCACGCAGAACTTCCCAGGTCTTCACGTCCTCTTCAGAGACGAACTTGGGGTTGTAGATGATACCGATGGTACCCCACATGTAAGACACTGCGTAGTCGTTGGCATCCTTGCCGGAGCCTTCTATCTGCTTGAACTTCTCGACAATGTAGGGAGCCACGTTCTGAGTATAGTCAGGAGTGTCACCGAAATTGCGGTCGATGGGGAGTAGCAGGTCACTGCGGAGCATGCGCTCGATGATGTAGTCGGAAGGACATACCACGTCGTAATCCTCGTGTCCCTTCTCGATCTTGGTGAGCATGGACTCGTTGATGTCGAAGGTCTGATAGACAACATGCACCTCCTTGCCGGTCTGCTCCTGATACCACTGCTCGAACTCGGCGATCTGTGCCTCGTCGATGTAGTCAGCCCAGTTGTAGACCTTGAGGATCTTGCTTCTGTCGGTGCTGCAGCTTACGAGTGCAGCAAGGGCGGCGATTCCCAAAAAGAACTTTTTCATTTTGCTGGATGTGTGTGTTATTTCTTGTTGTTTCTTGCTTGTTTTGCACTCCTCAGGTTGATGACCAGGAGCACGATGAGGACGAATGCGAATATAAGGGTCATCAGAGGCCTGAGCTCGAGGGTCAGACCATTCTTGCGGGCATCGTTGTAAATGTAGGTCGAGAGGGTCTCTAGGCCTATTGTGCCCTGTGTGAAGAATGTGACGGCGAAGTCGTCGAGGCTCATGGTGAAGGCCAGGATGAAGCCGGAGAGCATACCCGGGAAGAGCTGCGGGATCAGCACCTTGCGAAGGGCCTGCCCGGGTGTTGCGCCAAGGTCCATCGCCGCCCAGTATATGTTGGGATTCATCTGGGTCAGCCTGGGCATCACGCTGAGCACCACGTATGGCGTACAGAACGAGATATGCGCCAGGATAACAGTGAGATAGCCCTTGCTGATACCAAGGAAGACGAAGAGCAGGAAGAGCGAGACACCGGTGATGATGTCAGGGTTGATCATGGGGATGTTGTTCACGAACATCAGCACGTTCTTCTTGCGTCCACGAAGATTGTAGAAGCTGATTGCGGCAAGTGTACCCATTATCGTTGCCACAAGAGCTGACACGACAGCGATGAGCAGGGTGTTGAGCAGTGCGGCATAGAGTGCGCTGCTTCCCTGGAAATTACCGGTGAAGAAATTCTTGTAGACATCGAAAGTGAATCCGGCCCAGTTGCCCATCACCTTCGACTGAGTGAACGAGAAGATGGCGATGAAGATCAGCGGGGCGTAGAGCAGGAGGAGAAGCAGCCATACGTAGGCTTGTGCGAAGAACTTTTTCATCAGATGAGCCCTCCTTCCACTTGATTGTCGGAATCATTGTTTGTAAGCAAGGTGGTGATTCCGATGATTATGAGCATGATGAATGCAAGAGCGGCACCGTAGTTCCACATCGAAGCGTAGATCTTCTCCTGGATGATGGTACCGAACAGCTTTATCTTGTTGTTGGTCAGGAATTCAGAAATGGCGAACGTGCTCACGGTAGGCATGAACACCATCATGATTCCGGACATGATGCCGGGCTTTGACAGCGGGACGGTAACCTTCCAGAACACCCTCCATGGCGTGGCGCCAAGGTCTTCGGCAGCCTCTGCATATGAAGGGTCGATCTTCTGCAGAGTGTTGTAGATGGGATAGATCATGAAAGGCAGATAGTCATAGACCATACCGTAGAGCAGAGTGCCCTTTCCCAGGGTGATGCCGAACATGGTGAAGAGTTCGGCAGTGGCGAGGGTCCTCATCAGCGCGTTCACCCACATTGGGAGGATGAACAGGATGATGGTCACCGCACTCTTGTTGAGCTTCTTGTTGGTAAGGATCCAGGCTACCGGATATCCGAGCAGCAGGCATATGGCGGTATTCTCGATTGCGACCTCTATAGAAAGCGCGAAGGTCGCCAGAGAATCCTTGTCCTGGAAGAACTTGGTGAAGTTGGCCAGAGTGAAGTGCCCGTTGCCGTCGGAGAATGCATAGAATCCGATCAGTATCAGCGGGAGCACCACGAAGATGGCCATGAAGACCACGTATGGCAGGCACCAGGAAGAACGATGGATGGGTTTCATCATGCGATTACCTTAATGTCGTCAGCAGCTATCGAGATACCTACAAGGTCGCCCTTGTCCCAGATGTCGTTCGTATCGACCCAGAGGCGGTCATCGTCGTCAGTCTTGATCTCGAGGTGGTAGTGGTCACCTTTGTAGAGGAGGAAATGAACCTCGCCGGCAAGAGCACCATCTTCCTGATAGTCAAGAAGCTCGATCTTGTCGAAAGGAACCTGCACCTTGACTTCGGCACCGCTCTGCAGCCCTGCAGGAACGCGGCACTCGAAGTCCTCACCGAGGAAGCATACGTGGCTGTCGTCAACCACTGTGCCGTCGAAGGTGTTGCATACGCGCTCCTTCTTCATGACCTGGATGTCCTGAGGCTTTATGACAAGGCCCACGGTCGAGCCCACTGCGAATGCGTTGTAGTCCTGGATCTGAAGCTCGAAGCCGTTCTCGGTCTCGACGTACATCTCATAGTGCACACCCTTGAAAGTGCAGGACTTCACCTTTGCGGTGAACTGCGCACCCTCTGTCTGGTTCATGATGTAGATGTCCTCGGGCCTGATCACAACGTCAACTGGAACATCGTCACCGAAGCCTTCGTCGACGCAGTTGAACTCATGTCCGATGAACTCCACCTTGCGGTCGCATATCATGCGGCCGTTCAGTATGTTGGACTCACCGATGAAATCGGCCACGAATGAGTTCTGGGGCTCGTTGTATATGTCGGCAGGAGTACCTATCTGCTGGATCTTTCCTTCATTGAGCACGACGATGGTGTCGCTGAGGGTAAGGGCCTCCTCCTGGTCGTGGGTCACGTAGATGAAAGTGATG
Source organism: Bacteroidales bacterium (assembly GCA_024401745.1). Lineage (GTDB taxonomy): Bacteria > Bacteroidota > Bacteroidia > Bacteroidales > UBA932 > Cryptobacteroides. The sequence continues at coordinate 63,303 of JAKSKK010000001.1, read as the reverse complement.
CCGAGCTTCTCGTGCATCTCCTTGAGCTCTATCTGCATGTCCTTGCGCATCTTGAGGTCGAGCGCTGCGAGAGGCTCGTCGAGGAGAAGCACCTTGGGCTGGTTCACAAGCGCACGTGCAATAGCCACACGCTGCTGCTGGCCGCCAGAGAGCGACTCGACGTCGCGGTCCTCGTAGTCCGACATGCTCACGAGCTTGAGCACCTTGCGCACCTTCTTGTCTATCTCCTCCTGAGGCTCCTTCTTGAGCTTGAGGCCGAACGCAATGTTGTCATATACGTCGAGATGCGGGAAGAGCGCATAGCGCTGGAACACCGTATTCAGAGGACGCTGATAAGGAGGAATCTGAGCTATGTCGTTGCCATCCAGGAGAATGCAGCCTTCATCAGGACTGATGAAGCCGGCTATCTGCCTGAGGATTGTGGTCTTTCCACAGCCCGAAGGTCCAAGGAGTGTGACGAATTCGCCCTGACGGACGTAGAATGAGATATTGTCAAGAACCTTTTTGCCGCCGAACGACTTGCTGAGGTTCTGGATGTCTATAATGTGATTTGCCATGTAACACCTATGTTGAATGTGGGAGACTCGATTAGTGAATCAAATGCTGCGAGAGCATGGACGCGAAGACATTCGATGGGGTTCCAGCAAGCGAGGGCACCGGTGAACCAGCGCTTTTCCTCATCAAGACCCACATAAGTGTCCTCGATTCCGCCGCGTGCCATGAAGTACCACTTCTCGGTAGGACGGAAATTTACGTATGCCATGTTTGAGTAGCAGCAGCTCTTGTCCAGGAACTCGGTAGTGCTGTCCCAGACTATTTCCCACTTGTCGCCGATGATGAACTTGTGTCCCATGTTGAAAACGGGAAGGCTTCCATCCTCGGTGTCAAAGATGTTTACTGACCAAAGGTTGTTGTACCAGTCGCAGCCTGACCATGAAGAAGACAGGGCGTACTGGAAAAGACCACTGGCAAAAGGTCTTTCGCCAAGAGGCGAGGTCCTGAACTCGGCACCAAGGTAGAAATCCTCGGTAGGAGCCCACTTGAGACATGGACCCCACTGGTAGATGGGGAGATTGAGCCAGTAGGTTGATGCGAGGTCGTACCAGGAGTCGAAGTCGTACTCCTGCATCTCGAAAGTTCCCCACTGAAGCATGTTCTTGCCAAGCTCGATGTTGAACTGGCCGAAGTCATAGGTCATGTATGCCCAGTCGAGCCAGTTGGTGGTGTCTGAATACAAAGTGCCCTGATACAGTGCCTTGGGGTCACTGCTCAGAAGATGGGTTGCTACACTGTAAGACAGGTTTTCAGAAAATGCGCCGTCGAGAAGCGCGTAAATGGAAGAGTTGCCAAGATGGTCATCCTGCACTGAGGAATATTCTGCCCTTGCAACGAAGGTCACCTCGGCATATTTACCGGGGTCGCTAGCCTCTTGCGCGATTGCGATTGAGGCAGGCAGCAAAACTGCCAACGATAAAAATAATCTCTTCATTTAGTCCCATAAAAAGGTATTTGGTGAAACTTGGTTGCAAATATAGACAAATTTTGAGTAAATTTGTAAGTCGCGAAAGAAAATAAGGACCACATGTATAATTTCGACGAAATTATAGCCAGAGCAGGTTCAGGTTGTGTAAAAATCGACGCACTTGAGCAATATTTCGGAAGCAGCAAGCTCATCCCTCTTTGGGTTGCAGACATGGACTTCCGGACCCCGGATTTCATAACGGACGCACTCGCTGAAAGGATGAGGCACCCGGTCTTCGGATACACCACCATTCCCGACAATTACTTCGAGACCATCTCCTCCTGGGTGAAGGACATTCACGGCTGGGAGACCGACCCGCAGTGGATGCGATACATCCCCGGCATAGTCAAGGGCATAGGGCTTGTCCTCGAATGCTTCTTCCACCCCGATGTGAAGGTGATGATCCAGCCTCCCGTATATCACCCGTTCCGCAACGTCCCCGAAGGGCTAGGCCATGAAGTGGTCACCAATCCCCTGATTCCCGTTTACGGCAGCGAGGGTGAGCTCGTGACATACAGGATGGATTTCAAGGACCTCGACGCCAAGCTGGAGGCCGACCCTGCAATAAGAGTCCTCATACTCAGCAATCCCCACAACCCCTGCGGCATAGCGTGGGACAGGGAGACGCTCGAGCAGCTCGCTGACGTTGCTGCCAGGCACAACATACTCGTGATATCGGACGAGATCCATTCCGAGATGGTGCTCGGCGGCGGCAGGCACATCCCGTTCGCCAGCGTGAGCGAGGAAGCCGCCAGTCACTCCATCACTTTCCAGGCACCGAGCAAGACATTCAACATAGCAGGAATCGTCTCATCATACGCCATAGTCCCCGACCCCGAGATACGCGAGACCTTCTTCCATTATCTCGATGCCGGCGAGCTCGACTCCCCCTGCATATTCAGCCCGATAGCGACCATGGCCGCCTATACCAAAGGCAAGGCATGGAGAGCAGAAATGCTGGATTACGTCCAGGGCAACGTAGATTTCGTGGACTCCTTCCTCAGGGAGCACATTCCCGCAATACATTGCGTCAGGCCCCAGGCATCGTTCCTCGTATGGCTGGACTGCCGTGCGCTGGGTCTTGGGCACGACGAGCTCATCGACCTGTTCGTGAACAAGGCCGGCCTGGCTCTCAACGACGGCGCGATGTTCGGACAGGAAGGCTCAGGATTCATGAGGCTCAACATAGGCTGCCCCAGGGCAACGCTCAGGACGGCGATGGAACAGCTGGAAAAAGCAATCAACAAATAAACAGATACAGAAATGTCAGACAAATTACAGGAACTTACAGACAGACTCTACAACGAAGGTCTGGCCAAGGGCAAGCAGGAAGGCGAGAAGATTCTCGCCGAGGCGAAGAAGAAAGCCGAAGAGATAGTCGCTGCCGCCGAGGCCGAGGCCAGGGCCATAGTCGAGAAAGCCAACAAGGATGCCGAGGACCTCAAGGGCAAGGTCAATTCAGACCTCAGGATGGCCTCTGAGCAGTGCCTTCAGGCCACACGCAAGGACATCGAGAACCTTCTCATCAAGGAGACCGGCACCAGCAAGGTCAAGGAAGCTCTCGCCGAGCCCGATTTCCTCAAGTCGATAATCGAAGCAGTCGCAAGGAAGTTCGATGCAGCTGAGGCCACCGACCTCGCCCTCGTACTCCCCCAGAATCTCAAGGACGAACTCGAGCCCTGGGTATCGAACGAGCTCTCAAAGGCAGTGCAGAGAGGAATCAAGGCCGACTTCAGCAAGAAGATCGCCGGAGGCTTCAACATAGGCCCCAAGGATGGTTCCTGGTTCGTCAGCCTCACTGACGAGACCTTCGCATCCCTCATTGCCGAGTACATGCGTCCCGTGACACGCAAGCTTCTTTTCGGTTAAGGCCAGGATGAAGAACTACGAGTACATAATCGCTTCCCTGCCGGTCATTCAGCAAGATGACCGCAGCGCCGCCAATCTCGATGTGGAAAATCTCCACGAGCAGATTCTGGAGCAGCTTGACGGCGGGGACCGCGAAGATTTCCTGCTTCTGCTCGACGGCTTCCGTCCCGACAGGCTTGACGGGGACTTCTACCGCAAGGCGCTTGCAAGCCGGAACGGCTTCATGAGGGAGTATTTCCTCTACGACCTCAATGTGCGCAACACCAAGGTGGAGTATCTCAACCATGCCCTCGCAAGACCCGAAGGCCAGGACATGCTTCTTCTCGACGAGGACGACGAGAACGTCTTCGAGGGCAAGGAGCAGGTGCAGGCCGTCCTTGAACAGAATGACATCCTCAGCCGCGAGCGTGGGCTCGATGACCTGATGTGGGCGAAGTGCGAGGAACTGACGACGATGCATGTCTTCGACCTCGACGTCATACTTGCCTTCGCAGCAAGGTTGCAGATCATCGACAGGTGGCTCAGGCTCGACCCCGAAACAGGCCGCGAACTGTTCCGCAAATTGGTAAACGAAATAAGAAACAACAGATAATATGGCTACAAAAGGTATTGTTACCGGCATCGTATCCAACCTCGTGACCGTTCAGGTTGACGGGCCGGTAGCCGAAAACGAACTCTGCTTCATCAACCTGGCAGGGACCGACCTCATGGCCGAGACCATCAAGGTCACAGGCAACAAGGCGTCCGTGCAGGTTTTCGAAAGCACCCGAGGACTCAAGAATGGCGACAGCGTCGAATTCCTGGGCAAGATGCTCCAGGCAACGCTGGGCCCCGGACTCCTCTCAAGCGTATACGACGGTCTTCAGAACGACCTTACCACCATGGAGGGTGTGTTCCTGAAGAGAGGCGAATACACCGATCCCCTGAACCACGAGAAGCTCTGGGACTTCACTCCCCTGGCAAAGGCAGGCGACAAGGTGGTCGCCGCCGACTGGCTGGGCGAGGTGAAGGAAGGCTGGCTGCCTCATAAGATAATGGTTCCGTTCAGCTTCAAGGGAGAATATACCGTGAAGTCTGTGATCGAGGCCGGCAGCTACAACATCGACACCGTGATTGCCGTGCTCGTCAATGAGGACGGTGAGGACGTTAACGTCACCATGACCCAGAAATGGCCCGTCAAGGTGGCCGTCAAGGGATACAGGAACAAGCCCCGTCCGCAGAAGATAATGGAGACCGGCGTGCGCGTCATCGACACCTTCGACCCTATAGCCGAGGGTGGCACAGGCTTCATCCCCGGTCCCTTCGGCTGCGGCAAGACCGTGCTCCAGCACGCTATCGCAAAGCAGGGTGAGGCCGACGTCATAGTGATGGCAGCCTGCGGCGAGCGCGCCAACGAGGTGGTGGAGATCTTCTCCGAGTTCCCCCAGCTCATCGACCCGCATACCGGCAGATACCTGATGGAGCGTACCACCATCATCTGCAACACCTCCAACATGCCCGTAGCCGCACGTGAGGCATCAGTCTACACGGCTATGACCATCTGCGAGTACTACCGCGCCATGGGTCTGCGATGCATGCTCCTGGCCGATTCCACCTCACGCTGGGCACAGGCTCTCCGCGAGATGTCCAACCGTATGGAGGAACTTCCCGGCGCCGACGCATTCCCCGTCGACCTCTCGGCTATCATCTCCAACTTCTACTCACGCGCCGGAATGGTCGAGCTGAACAACGGCAAGACCGGAGCGGTCACCTTCATCGGAACCGTATCCCCTGCCGGCGGAAACCTCAAGGAGCCCGTCACCGAATCCACCAAGAAGGCAGCACGCTGCTTCTATGCTCTCGAGCAGAGCCGCGCCGACCAGAAGCGCTACCCAGCCGTCAACCCCATCGAGTCATATTCGAAATACCTCGAGTACCCCGAGATCATCGAGTTCCTCGACAACAAGATCGAGAAGGGCTGGGTAGAGAAGGTCTTCAAGGCAAAGAACTATGTGCGCAGGGGCAAGGAAATGGCTGACCAGATCAACATCCTCGGCGACGACGGCGTTCCCATGAGCTACCACGAGAGCTTCTGGAAGAGCGAGCTCATCGACTTCGCATTCCTGCAGCAGGACGCATTCGACGCAATTGACGCAGTCACCCCCATGGAGCGCCAGAAGTTCATGCTCGACCTCATCCTCGACATCTGCGGCAGGCAGTTCAAGTTCGAAGACTACGAGAAGTGCCGCGCATACTTCAAGCAGATGATCAACCTGATGCGCCAGATGAACTACTCGGAATGGCAGTCAGAGAAATTCAACGGATATCTCAAACAACTCGAACAACTCCTTTCAGAAAATGGCAAATAAAGCATATCAGCGTACCTACACGCAACTCCAGGCCATCACCAAGGCCACCATATCATTGAATGCCAAGGGAGTTGCCAACGACGAGCTCGCCACCGTCGACGGAAAGCTCGCGCAGATCGTGAAGACCAAGGGCGACCTCGTGACCCTTCAGGTGTTCTCCGGAACCGAGGGCGTACCCACCAACGCCGAAGTCAAGTTCCTCGGCAATCCCCCTACCCTCAAGGTCTCAGACCAGCTTTCGGGACGATTCTTCAACGCATACGGCCAGCCTATCGACGGCGGCCCCGAGGTTGAAGGCGAGGAGCGCGAGATCGGCGGCCCGTCAGTGAACCCCTACAAGCGTCGTCAGCCCAGCCAGCTCATCCCTACCGGAATCGCCGGCATCGACCTCAACAACACCCTCGTGTCAGGTCAGAAGATTCCTTTCTTCGCCGACCCTGACCAGCCCTACAACAAGGTAATGGCCGACGTTGCCCTCCGCGCCGACGTCGACAAGATCATCCTTGGCGGCATGGGACTCAGCAACGACGACTATCTGTTCTTCAAGAACGAGTTCGAGGCCGCAGGTGCTCTCGACAAGATCGTCTGCTTCATCAACACCACCGAGGAACCTCCCGTGGAGCGACTGCTCATCCCTGACATGGCGCTCACCGCTGCAGAATACTATGCCGTCGACAAGAACGAGAAGGTGCTCGTGCTGCTTACCGACATGACCCTCTACGCCGACGCGCTCTGCATAGTCAGCAACCGTATGGACCAGATTCCTTCGAAGGATTCTATGCCCGGCTCGCTATATTCAGACCTCGCGAAGATATACGAGAAGGCCGTGCAGCTGCCCGACGGCGGATCCATCACCATCATAGCTGTGACCACCCTCAACGACGGAGACATCACCCACGCCATCCCTGACAACACCGGATACATCACGGAAGGCCAGCTCTTCCTGCGCGCCGACTCCGACTCAGGAAAGGTCATCGTAGACCCGTTCAGGTCGCTGAGCCGACTCAAGCAGCTCGTGCAGGGCAAGAAGACCAGGGAGGACCACTCACAGGTAATGAACGCCGGCGTGCGTCTCTACGCCGACGCCCAGAACGCGAAGACCAAGCTCGAGAACGGTTTCGACCTCTCGGAGTACGACCTCCGCTGCCTCGACTACGCGAAGGACTACGCCACCCGCCTGCTCAGCATCGATGTCAACATCAAGATAGACGAGATGCTTGACACAGCATGGGAGCTCTTCGCCAAATACTTCAGCCCGGCAGAGACCGGAATCAAGCAGGTACTCATAGATAAATACTGGAAAGCCTGATGGCCATCAAGTTTCAATATAACAAGACATCGCTGACGAACCTTGGCAAGCAGCTCAAAGTACGCCAGAACGCCCTTCCTACCCTCAAGAACAAGGAATCGGCGCTGCGTATGAGCGTTGTCGTGGCAAAGGATGCCGCACAGAGGCACAGGGAGGAGCTTGAGCAGATGCTCAAGGACTACGACTACCTGGCAGCTCTCTGGAACGAGTTCGAGCCCGGCCTGATAAGGATCACGGACGTTGAGCTTAACACGGTGAAGGTGGCAGGTGTGAAGTGCCCGCAGCTCGGAGAGATCAAGTACGAGCTTAAGCCCTTCAATGCCTTTGTCAAGCCCGCCTGGTATGCCGACGGAGTAAGGATCCTGAAAGACCTCACAAGGATAGGGCTCAAGTCCGAAGTCGCGGAAGAAAGACGCAGGATACTGGAATTCAACCGCAAGAAGACCACCCAGAAGGTGAACCTCTACGAGAAGGTCCAGATTCCCGGCTATCAGGAAGCCATCCGTAAGATCAAGCGATACATGGAAGATGAAGAAAACCTCAGCAAGGCATCTTCCAAGATTGTCAAGACCCGTCATGAGGCGGAAGAAGAGGAAGGCCTATGATAGAGAAAATGACGAAATACTCATGGATTCTCATCAATTCCGACAAGGATGAATTCCTTGAGAGACTGAGAGAGCTCGGCATCGTGGACATCAAGCGTTCCGCGAAGCCAGTTGATGAGCACTCGGAGAATCTTATCAGCAGGATCGAAGGAATCAAGGCACGCATCAGCGAACTTGAGCGCGCCTTCGATGACACGCTGACGTCCCTTCTTTCAAAGAAGGAAGAACTCACGAAGGAATGTGCCTGGGCAAAGGTCTGGGGAGACTTCGACAGCAGCAAGCTGGCCGAACTCGGCCTTGACCTTCATTTCTATTGCTGCAAGAAGGAGATATTCAACCCCGAGTGGCCGGAGCAGTTCCCTATTCAGATAGTCGAATCCACCCAGGGGCTTGTATGGTTCGTGGTCGTTGGAGACAATGACGGATTCCCGCTCAAGCAGACTACAAAGCCCGAGCGCCCTTACACCGAGGTCGATGCCGAGATACAGGCTGTCGATGCCCAGATTGCAGCATACAGGGAAAAGCTTGCCGAAGAGAGCAGAAACATCCCTGCCATGAAGGAAGAAATGGCTGTCCTCCAGTCAGATTTCAGCCTGTACCTGGCCAGCCTCAAGGGTTCAGACGCAGCTGAAGGCTTCCTTACGGTATTCGAGGGCTTCGCGCCCCAGACCGAGGATGCACAGCTGAAGGAAGTGTTCGACTCGATGGCCCTCGTCTGGACGGCGGATGCGGCCAGCGTCGAGGACAATCCTCCCATCAAGCTCAGGAACAACTCCTTCTCAAAGCAGTTCGAGACACTCACCGAGATGTACGGCATGCCCAGCTACAACGAGTTTGACCCTACGATCTTCCTGAGCATATTCTTCCTGCTCTTCTTCTCGATGTGCATGGGTGATGCCGGTTACGGCCTCGTTCTCATGCTTGTAGGATTCCTTATGAGAAAGAAGGAAGGCGGGCTTGCCAAGCTCTGGAGGCTTATCATGATTCTGGGCGCCGGTACCTTCGTAGTCGGCATCGTCATGGGCGGATTCTTCGGAATCGACCTCAGCCAGCAGAAGTGGGTTCCCGGATTCCTTAAGAAGATCATGATAACCGGCGATGTCACAATCGCAGGATCGGCATACGCAAAGCAGATGATACTTGCCCTGGGAATAGGCGTCGTACACATCTGCCTGGCTCTCATCATGAAGGCCGTATGGGCCGTAAGGAAAGAAGGATTCAAGAACAGCCTCGGGGCAATAGGCTGGACCCTGCTCATAGTAGGTGCTGTGGTCATCCTCAGCCTCGGTCTTCCCGGGCTCATCTCCGAATCCGCGATGAAATGGCTCATCGTCGGGAGTGCTGCGGTTTGCGCCCTGGGAATATTCCTTTTCCGCAAGTGGGGACGCAATCCCCTCCTGAACATAGGCTCCGGCCTCTGGGACACCTACAGCATGGCATCCGGCCTTATGGGTGATGTCCTGAGCTACATACGTCTCTATGCCCTTGGTCTTTCCGGCGGCATGCTCGGATCAACCTTCAACATGATGGGAGGCATGGTTCTGGGAGACAACCCCACATGGCAGTGGGTACCCTTCGTACTCATCATCATATTCGGGCACGTGCTCAACATTGCGATGAGCTGCCTCGGAGCCTTCGTTCACCCGCTTCGACTCAACTTCGTGGAATTCTTCAAGAACTCTTCATACGAAGGAGCCGGCAGCGCATTCAATCCAATCAAAAAATAAACAAATAAACAATAAACATTATGCTTAATTTAATTCTTGGTTATCTTGGACTTGGCCTCATGCTGGGCCTTGCAGGAATCGGTTCCGCATACGGAACAACAATCGCAGGTAATGCTGCCGAGGGCGCTCTGAAGAAGAACCCCGAGAAGTCATCTCAGTACATGATTCTCTCAGCACTCCCCGCAACACAGGGTCTTTACGGTTTCCTCGCATTCCTTATCTGGAGAGGCAAGGACTTCGCCACAATGGGAGCAACCTACTTCGGCATCGGCATCGCTGTCGGTCTCGTATGCATGTTCTCAGCCATCCGTCAGGGTCAGGTCTGCGCTAACGGTATAGTAGGCATCAGCCAGGGACACAACGTCATGACAAACACCATGATCTACGCCGCTCTCCCTGAGTTCTACGCCATCCTTTCACTCCTCGCAGCCATCCTCATCGGCTAAGATAGAAGTAACATCGACATTATTGAGACGGGTGCATCCTTGACGCATCCGTCTTAATCGTTTTTTAAGCAGTATTAGTCCTTTTTCATTATAGATTAAGTATTGGAATCATATATTTGTATAAAACCAGTACTGACATGAAAAAGCTTACACTAGCCATGCTTGCAGCCTGCTGTCTGGCATTTCCGGCAGCAGCACAAGCCCCGGACGCGCAGGACAAAGGTGACTTCAAGTCCTATCTAGTCGCAACCGCCCACTTCGACACACAATGGAACTGGGACGTCCAGGAATCAATCGGGGACTATCTCCACAGGACCATGGTCCAGAATTTCTGGCTCTTCGAACATTATCCCGACTATGTGTTCAATTTCGAGAGCGCCCAGAAGTACTCCTGGATGAAGGAATACTATCCTCAGGATTTCGCCAAGGTGGTCGAGTATGTCAAGGCCGGACGGTGGAACGTGTGCGGAAGCGCCTGGGAGGCAACTGACCCGAACGTGCCGTCGGCGGAATCCTTCTTCCGCAACATCCTGTACGGCCAGCAGTTCTACAGGAACGAGTTCGGAGTCAAGGCAAATGACATCTATCTGCCGGACTGCTTCGGATTCGGCTACACATTGCCCACAATCGCGTCGCACTGCGGCCTTATAGGATTCTCTACTCAGAAGCTTCAGTGGAGAAAGAACGTCTATTTTGGAGAGAAGCCGGATAAGCCTATCGAGAACATGTGGCGCATAAAGAACGAGCAGAAAATACCCTACCCTATATGCCTTTGGAAGGGTATAGACGGCAGCCAGATAATGGCTGCGCTTGACTGCGGAGGATACGGAACGTCCTACTTCTACACCGACGTCACCACAAACAGAAGAATCATCGAACGCGCCGGCAAGGACCCGAACCATATCGCGTACACATACTACGGTGTGGGTGACCGCGGAGGCTCACCTACCCTGCCTTCAGTCCATTCAGTCATGGAAGCACTTGGCACGGATGGTCCCGTGAAGGTGATAAGTGCACGCTCAGGGCAGATCTACGAGGACTTCCTACCCTTCGAATCACATCCTGAGCTTCCCGTGTATGACGGAGAGCTGCTCATGGACGTCCACGGTGTAGGATGCTACACTTCACAGGCCGCCATGAAGATGTTCAACCGCCGTAACGAGCACCTTGGCGCTGCCGCCGAGGCAGCCTGGATGACGGCCGAACTGCTCGGTGCAGCTGACTACCCCGCAGATGCCCTGAGGGAGAACTATCAGCGTTTCATCTGGCACCAGTTCCACGACGACATCACGGGAACCAGCATACCCCGCGCATATACCTTCTCCTGGAACGACGAGATCATCGCCCAGACAAGATTCGCGGATGCCATCACGGCAGCGGTAGGAGATGTCAGCATGGCTCTCGACACCAGGACGGGCGGCATTCCCCTTGTCATATACAACCCTGTGGCCACTGCGAGGAAGGATGTTGTCGAGGCTTCAGTGCCCATGCCGGTCAAGCCTGCAGGAATCAAGGTCACAGCACCATCAGGACGCGAAGTCCCGGCACAGCTCCTGTCATGGGAGAATGGCATTGCCACCATACTGTTCTCGGCGGAAGTGGATGCTCTGAGCTATTCGGTGTTCAGCGTCAGTGCAGGCAGGAAGCAGACTTCGAAGAAACTCTCTGTCACGGAGAGGAAGCTTGAGAATTCAACCTACAGAGTCACGCTCAATGACAACGGCGACCTGTGCTCGGTATTCGACAAGCGATACGGCCGCGAGCTGGTCAAGAATGGTGAGGCATTCGGACTGCTTGCATTGACAGACAACGTATCGCACGACTACCCGGCCTGGGAAATCTACAAGAGGACCTTGGACGGTCCGTCGGAGGCCGTTGGCGAAAACGTCAGGATCTCGATTGAAGAGAACGGCCCGTGCAGGATAACGCTCAGGGTCGAGAAGGACTTCGGAGACTCTCACTTCACCCAGCATGTCTCTCTTACCGACGGGGCTGCCGATGACATCATCAAAGTTGCCAACGAGGTTGACTGGCACGGGCGCAGAGTGCTGCTCAAGGCAGACTTTCCCATGTCAATCGCTTCGGAGAAGGCCGCCTACGACCTTGGGCTCGGACACGTTTTCAGAGGTAACAACAGCGACTGCTCATTCGAGGTGCTCGGGCACCAGTGGGCCGACCTCAGCGACGCTGACGCAGACTACGGCGTTTCGATTCTGAACAACAGCAAATACGGCTGGGACAAGCCGGACGACAGCACCCTGAGGCTCACCCTGTTCCATACGCCGTTCTCAGACGGCAGCTTCTACGCATATCAGGAAGCTCTGGACCACGGCAGACATCGTTTCAGCTATGCCATCATGGGGCATGACGGTGACCTGTGCCAGGCTACGACAGACGTGAAGGCCGAATGCTTCAACCAGCCGCTCATGGCATTTGTTGCACCTAAGCACAAGGGAACGCTTGGCAAGAGCTGCTCGCTCGCAAGGCTCAGCAGCCCTCAGATCAAGCTGTTCACGCTCAAGAAGGCTGAGGACGGCGACGGATACATAGTCAGGGTCGGAGAATCCTTCGGCAAGGATTACAGCAATGCTTCAGTCAGCTTCGACTTCCCTGTACTCAGCGCGGAAGAGCTGAACGGAATCGAGGAATACAAGGGCCCTGCGACCGTCTCCGGGAACAGCATCGTCTTCTCCGGAACATCATACCAACCACGTACGTTCAGGGTCCGCCTCGCCGGATCTGATTCACTCAGGAAGCAGAAGACCATCCCCGTGGAACTGAAGTACAATGCCCTGGCGCTTTCCAGCGACGAGTTCAACAGGGCCGGGAACTTCGACGGCGCCGGCAACTCGCTTGCCGAGGAACTGATGCCCGAGGTCATCCTTTCAGATGGCATCGACTTCCACCTCAACAACTCCCAGGCAACGTTCAACGTCATAAGATGCAAGGCAGACACCTTGAGCCTTCCCGCCGGACATGGCTGCACAAAACTTTATATGCTCGCCACCTCGATCAGCGGAGACCGCAAGGCCACATTCAAGGTTGATGGAAAGGAATATGATTGCAATGTGCCGTATTACACCGGATTCTTCGGACAATGGGGTTGGGACGGCAACAGCGAGGCCTACGTCAAGGACGGCCATTTCGGCTATGTGATGAGCCACAGGCATTCTGCAGGCAAGGGCAACGAGCCTTACAGCCTTGCCTATCTTTACAAGCTCTGCCTCGACATCCCCGCCGATGCATCGACCCTCATTCTCCCGGCCGACGCCGGAATAGCAGTCTTCGCCGTGACATTGGCCGAGGATGACGGCTCTGACATCAGGCCTGCAGCAGAACTGCGCGCCCTGCCGGAAGGCTGCAGAGAAAACACATGGGAGACAGAGCCCGTCAAGTATTTTAACGGAAGAAGCGACTGGTGATGAAAAAGACTATCATAATAATGGCGATTCTTGCTGCAGCGCTTGTTTCCTGCAGCAAAGACGCAAAGCCGGATTACAGTTTCGACGGCAGCATTTCAAGAGAAGTGCTGGAGAATTACCTCGAGCGCAGCGTCACCCAGGTCTATTTCCTGCATGACGGAAAGCCGGAGGGCTACACCCTGCCCGACAAGGAGGACGACATCAGGATGCTCCTCAACATAGGCGCGAAGTTCATAGGCCGCTCCATCTATTGCTGGGGAGGCGAAAGCAAGCTCAACGACCCGCATTTCCTTAATTTTGCCGACTCGCTCACGACAAGAATGCATTCGTACGACCCTGACATGATATTCCAGGGATGCCTGTTCGAATATGTCAGCGCTGATGTGAACAACGTGCCTGTCCCCGCCTGGGCATTCGAGGCATTCGGCCTGGAACCCGAGCAGAGGAACTTCTGCAGCGCCGACATGGTGAAGCGACTTGATCCTGACGCCCCTGTACGCTGGGGCGAGCGTGGCGGCGGCGTACCTATGGTGAACAACATGGAGACCAAGCTCTGGTTCTACTATCTTGCAGTGTCTTACATAAACGTCGGCGTAGAAGCGCTGCATCTCGGTCAGGTAGAGCTGATAAGCGCAGACGACCCTGACAGAAGCAACTACATCGAGCTTCTTGACAAGATCAGGGAATATGCAGCAGCACACGCAAGGCGCCACTACATCCTGCTGGACGGACACACGCCCAAGGGTGGCTTCGTCGTGGATGGGAAAAGCCTTCTGGACTTCAACTCCTTCCCGCTTAGGATCAAAGAAGTGTCAGAAGAGCCGTACAAGGGAATTCTCGAGGTGGGCCACAGCGATGGCATCTACTGCCGGAGCAAAGGTGCCGTCTCTCCCAGCGGATGGCAGGCCGACAGCATGCCTTATCTGGTCGAGTTCGACAATTTCGGCACAAACGGCAAGCCCGGGCAGCCGAACCCTGACGACGAGTTCATCTGGGGATATGACGACATCACCTGGTTCTCGACCCTCAGCGAGAACGACAGGAACGACTGGCTGCGTTACGCCTACGACTGGCTGCACGCGACCGATTCCAACGGACATCTCCAGATGTGCACGATGCGCATGATAACGAACCCGGCTCTGGGTCGCGGTCGTCATGCATATTACGCAAACACAAGGTCAGAAACATACCCTGAGGGATATTCACAGGAAGAAACCATCAAATCAATATGGAACAGATGAAAAGAATCATATTGCTTGCCACACTGGCAATCCTGCCTCTGGCCATGTCGGCACAGACGGCAACGGACGTAATCCGCGAAGACATAGAATGGCTGGACATCTGGGGCCCGAACAACAATGACCACGCCCTCCCTCGTGTCCTTCTGATAGGCGACTCCATCACCAGGCAATACAATGCCGGAGTGGAAAAGAATCTCGAAGGAAAGGCATACGTAGAGAGGCTCGCGACATCGAAGTCGCTAGGCGACCCGTCATTCCTCGACGAGGTACGCTTGATCCTTACCCAGTATGACTTCGACATCGTGCATGTGAACAACGGCCTGCATGGTTCCGGCTATACCAGCGAACAGTTCGCCGCAGACGTGCCAAAGCTCTACAGTGCAATACGCTCCGGAGCGCCCCACGCACGAATCATCTGGGCGACCAACACCGTCATCTGGGTGAAGCCCGAGATGAAGGAGTTCGCGCCTCAGACCCAGATGGGAATAGAGCGAAACGACATTGTCCTGAAGTTCATGGCCGACAAGGACGTCGTCATAGATGACCTGTTCAAGGAGGTAGGCTGCCATCCTGAGTATTACGTAGGCGGCGACGGAGCCCACCTCAATCCTACGGGCATCGATGCAGCCGCAAAAGTCGTTGCAGACTGTATCTCTGACGTCCTCGACATGGGGACCCGCACTGAAGGAATCTCGGTCTACTGGGACACCGACAAGCTCTACATCGCACCCAAGGCCACCCATATGCCCAAGCTTGACAAAGACGGGGTCACTGCTGCTCTGCTTGAGGGAATAGACTACAGGGGCGACAAGACCAAGTTCTTCGCATACTACTCTCTTCCCGAAGGAGCAGATGCAGAGCATCCTGTGCCGGGCGTAGTGCTCATCCATGGTGGAGAAGGATCAGCGTATGCCAACTGGGTCAAGGAATGGAACAAGCGCGGTTATGCGGCGATTTCAATGGCATTGAACGGACAGTTCCCCGTAGGCATCGAGGGCAATCCCTACGACCTCTCCTGGGGCAACTGGGCGTTCATTCCCGACGGCATCAAGATCGACTGCGGCGACTTCGAGCACAGCTTCCGCCCCGTTGAGGAGCAGTGGTGCTACTGCGCTGTAGCCGACATCATGCTCGCCCACTCATTCCTGCGTTCGCTGCCCGGCGTTGACCCTGAGCGCATAGGTGTCACCGGCAACTCATGGGGCGGTCACCTGACCCTGCTGAGCGCCGCCATCGACAAGAGGTACAAGTTCGCAGCGCCTGTCTACGGCTGTGCATACTTCGGAGAGTTCGACGCCAATGCCGGACGCAGCGGCAAGGTATGGGAGAGATGGCTCGAACTGTGGGATCCCAGCCACTACCTAAGCAGTATCGACGTTCCTCTGCTATGGACAGCCGGAGCAACGGAAGGATTCTTCTCTTTCAAGCAGTACCAGAAGACGTTGGCGCAGTTCCCCGACAGCTACTGTGCCCTGCGCGCGCCCATGATACATGTTGACGGTGCCTTCGAGGACGGCAGGCCGGTAGAGATATATGAGCTTGCTGACCATCTATTCAAGGGAGAAGCCGATCTGCCCAAGGTGGCAATGCCCTACATGGGCAAGAACGGCAAGGCAGTTGTCGAATACGACACGGCTGGCCGCACTGTCGGGAAGATTGAGCTGATCTACAGCACCGAGGCCGAAGGAACCGTCCTCTGGAAAGACAGGAACTGGCAGAAGGCAGAGATACCTCAGCCCAAGAAGGGCAGCACCGTGTCATTCAAGCTCCCTGAAGGAACGACGATGTTCTTCGTGAACCTGATCACTGAAGGCGGAGTGATAGGAACATCACGCTGTCTCTTCCTGTAGATTACAGAAATATCATTTATCATAGCCGCTGATGAAATCTTTCACGAGATTCATCAGCGGTTCGTATGTCTCGAAGCGCATGGTGGTCATGTTGTCCTGCGCGGTATGATAATGAGGGAAGGCCTCGCCGCCCTCATTCTCGAACATTATGCAGGGCACACCCTTCCGAGCGAAGCTCCAGTGGTCGCTGTTGGCAGCGAGCTCTCCGAGATTGAAGCCCTTGAGATATGATTTCTGTGCGTTGATCGCCTCCATCTGCCTGAATCCGGCCAGGCCCTGAGGACTCACCTCACAGTACTGCACGGGGTTGTTGTCCCCTATCATGTCGAAGTTGAACACATATCTGATGCTCTCGAGCGGCATCACGGGATGCTCCACAAAATACGCCGAGCCGTTAAGGCCCGTGTCCTCTCCGCTGAGTGCGATGAAGTACATGTCGTACATCGGCTTGTGCACGGCATAGTATTCTGCCATGGTTATGATGGCGGCTGTGCCGGACGCATTGTCGTTGGCACCAGGGAAATAAAGCCTGCGGCCGAAGTTGCCGAGATGGTCATAGTGAGCTATGAACACATAGCAGCTGTCGTGACGGACACCACTTACCTTCGCGATCACATTGCTGCTCTCATAGCCGGTCAGGAATTCATTGTCGACGTCAGCGCGTATCTGGCTGGCTCTTCTGCCGTCCGCATGGTTCAGCACTGAAGAAGGCACCCAGATGATGGGCTTGTCGACCACCCTGTTGGCGTATGCCTTATAGAACTTGAGAGGCGTGTCCCAGGTATATACAAGACCGGCATTGAGGCACTCGCCGTCTGTCTGCATCTTCTTGAAATCGGCTGAATGCTTGTATGTGAACCAGAAGTCGCACACCACGAAGCAGCCTTCATTCTCAGGACGGCAAAGATCGGCGATGATCCTGTCGCCATCGTAGTTCAGCGTGTCTATATAGTAGAGCGGGCCTTCACCATGAACTCCAGGCGAATACTCTCTCATGACGAACTCGCTGCCTGGCTGCATCCTCCTGCCGTCTATCCAGAGCCTGACCTTGCCCGGGAAAGTGTTCACGTCCTGGGTGAAAGGCTGCATCGTGACTTCCTCGGCACCGGCTTTCCTAAACTCGGACTCTATGTACTTCCCGGCCTTGACCACTCCGTCCCTGGCGTAACCACGGCCCTGGAACCTCGCAGAGCTCAGGTCCTTGACGATCTTTCTGAAATGCGCTGTGTCCTGAGCGTGGGAACCCGAGCACAGAAGCGCCAGGCCCAGCAGCAATGCCAATGCTTTCTTCATGCTAATCTTCATAATATGAAACACCTTCCTGGAAGCAGACCTTGGTCTTGAGCGGATTCTGCTCTATCAAGGCCCTTACCAGCTCATCGCCGCCGACGTCGAAAGACTTGTAATGCTTCGCTCCGGCAAAATCCATCAGCACGAAGCCTACACTCCCCTTGAGTGTACGGATATACTCTGCGGTTGCCTTGTTCACGTTCTCTGCATTGGAGCCGTAGTTGGGAGCACCGAAGATTGCGGAATTGTATCCTGACGCATGATTGATGCACCAGATATCGGGAACGGTGTTGGCGGCAAAACTGCTCATGAGACCCTTGATTGCATCCATCTTGTCATCGGCGCCATCGGGATCATAGTAGTCCTGGACCCAGAGCACGCCGTCGCCTATAGTCGCCGACTTCTGCCTTTCGATCTCGTCGCTTGAAGTCCAGCCGCGCAGACGCGCACCTATCCACTCGTTGCCAATGTCCTCCCTGAGAAGGAAAAGGATGCGGCCTCGTATCTGGCCAACGGTCATGTCGGGACTGAAGTCACGGACAACCTTGTCGAACCTCAGGCTGTTGATGTAGTCCGCCATCATTCCGGCCCACTTATCGCTGCAGCCGTCAGCCTCCTCCTCGTGGCGGATGACCACGACGGCGAACTCACTGGGATTCTGCTGCAGGGCATCGAGTATGCTGCCTATCGCGTCGGCGAAGCTGGTCTTGGTCTTGATAGTGCTGTGGCAGATCAGAAGATCGTCATCCACTACCGCGGGTCTCAGGTCAAACACGCGGACGCCATACTGCCATTGCCTGTCGATCGGTATCACCTGCGTCTTGGCAAAGCCTTTGACTATAGGAATCTTTATGCTGGAGGTGGTGGCATCATGAGCGCCGGGGAGCGACACCATGCAGACAGGCATGTCATCAGGCAGTGCCGACTGCCAGTATGCGGTGGTGACGGAATGCTCACCCATCTCTATCTTCTGACACGAAGCCAGCACGCAGGCCATCAGGGCCGAAACAAGAAACAATCTCTTCATATTATCAGAACATCATGCCGTACATAGCATTCTGGACCTTGCTGTTGTTCTTGGCGTTCATCTTTCCAAAGTTGAATGAGATGCCGAAAAGGAAATAACGGCCCATCACGTTGCTGTAGGTATCCTGGAAGTACTCGCCTGAAGCGGTTCTGCTCAGCGACCTGTTCTGATTCAGGATATCGGCGCATGCCAGGCTGAACACCAGAGACTTCACGGTCTTGCTTATCTTGGCGTTCCAGATCAGGGAGGGATCACCGTATCCGTCGGTGTAACCGCGGTAGAAGTAGTATGCCGCGTCGGTTCCGAACTCGAATCCCTTTTTGGTCTCATAGAGGACGGATCCCTTGACTGCAAAGTCCCAGGTGTTAATGTCGGCCTTGCTGTCAAGAGAGTAACGGCTCCTGCTGTGGTCGAACATCGTGGACACTGATGCGCTGAAACGGTCAAGCCTGTATGTGAGTTTCGGAGTCGCTACAATATTGACGGTAGTGGTGCGGCTCTCGCTGAATCCGCTCTTTCCGCTATAGAAAAGATCTCCTGAAGGATCGCCCCAGAACTGACGCATCATCTCGTCATAATTGAACTGATCCTTGTCGAAGCCGGGCAGAGTGCCATTCGCCTGATAGCTCACATTGCTTCCTACCCTGACGTAAGGGGTTACTGAGAATGACAGACGCTTCTGCTTGTCTAGAGGCGCGCCAAAGGAGCAATAGACGGAAAGCGAAGTGCCCGGCTTGCGGGAATTGACAGGAATTGAATAGCGCACGCCGTTCGCGTCGAACCAACTGGCAAAGACTGTAGCATTGCTTGTTGATGAGCCGGAACATGACAGCCGGTAGAACATGGCCGTCTTGGGATTGCTGCCGTTAACGCTTGCGTTGACATACTGCTGGAAGGACGGCTTGAGATAGATGTTTCCCGTAGAAATGTACACAGGATTGCTGATGTCCAGGGCAGGAATGATGTTCCTTCCCGAGGGAGTGCTGCTGTAACCCTGATAATAAATGTGGACATTCGTGAAGTTCTTGCTCCATTCCAGTTGGACCTCGGGAGCCCAGTTCAGCAACCACTCGTCCTCACCAACCGCGCTCTCGATACAGATGGTACGGGAATTCGTCACATTCTGCTCCTCGAAGACAGAGGCACCGAACAAAAAGCTGAAGTCGTCGCTCTTCTTGTACTGTGCATACAAACGCTCGCTGATGGTAATATCATGGTTATGCGACCATGATGAATAGTAGTCATTGGCGCTGCCGTCTACGTTGAAAGCCTGCTTGGTATTGTCGAGATTCTCATAATCAGCCTCTACCCTGGCCTGCACAGTCCATTTCTCCGACAGAGGCTCGGCGTATGTCAGGCTACTGCCTAGTTCGAGATATTCTTCGTCGTTGTCGTAGTTCAGGTTTCTGACGTCTGATGCTCCTGCGAAGATGGTCTCTGAGTTCTCCAGGCTGGTTCCGGACGTATTCTTCAGGTCGAAGTAGCCCATGGCGGTAAGGGACCGTCCCTTCTTGCCCATATCCTTGACTCCGCCATAAATGTAGGTCCCCGACTTGAATATGTCAGAGTGAGACGATGTCGTGGAATTGCTGCTGTTCATGGCTCCACCATCACCTGTGGTTTCCGACGAGTTTGTAACGCTGCGGTCCTTTGTGGTGAACGATATTCTGGGCGAGATTTCGAACATGAACTTGCTGTGGTCCTTCTTTTCGGCCTCGATGTTAAGGCTCACCTTGTTGTCGGTTCCTATGCCTTCATAGTTGCCGTCGGTGTATATTTCAGATCCGCCGGGCTGCAGAGAGGTCCTGAACGACTTCTCGCGTGCGTCCTTCTGGGAATAGTTGTAGGCAACGTTGGAGCTGACCTCCATTCCCTTGATGCGTTCGGTATTGTAGTTTACGCCAGCCTGCGCAGAGGTGACCTGGCCCTCCTTAAAGGCAAACTCATCCATATCACCATCCATGATCAGCAGCGCAGACGAGCTGCCGGGATTATCGGCGTTCTTTCCGTTACCGAGGAAGGTGACCTGATCTGTCTCGTTGTACCAGGCGGCCATTGCATTGGCATTGAACAAGGCGCCGATGTCATCAAGGAGCTCGTTGTCGGCATCCTTGCCCAAGGTGGAGCCTCCGCTGAGCTTGGCGTTGCCGAACCAACCCTTCTGGTACTCTTCCTTCAGCTGCACATCCATGACCTTCTCCCTGTCGGACTTTGTGCTTATGCCGGTGAATTCCGCGTCATCCTTGTCCTTGTCGATGACCTTGATTTTGTCAACGACCTTGGCGGGGAGATTCTTGACTGCCATGGCAGGATCATTGAAGAAGAAGGTCTTGCCGCCCACGGTGATCTTGTCGACCGCCTCGCCATTCACCTTCACCGTTCCGTCGTCGGCCACTTCCATGCCGGGCATCTTCTTCAGCAGGTCCTCGAGCATGGCGTTCTCGCCCACATGGAAGGCCGCTGCATTGAATTCTATCGTGTCCTTCTTGATGGTCACGGGATTGGCCAGGGCGGTGATCGAAGCGGCGTCGATGAAGTTCGGGTCCTCCTCAAGGTCGATGAAACCGAGATTGTTCTCCCATCCGCTCAGATTGTGGACCTTGATATATGGCTTGTAGCCCATCATCTCGGCATTCACTTCGTACCTGCCGCTGATGATGTCCTCGATCTCGACCTTTCCCTTGGTGTCGGACAGAGCGAAGTTGGTAATGGTAGTGTCGCCCTGCGGGATTATGTACACGGTGGCGTACGGGATAGGCTCTTTGGTCTTCGAGTCCTGCAAGGTCATCCTCAGACTGGTGTTCTGGTTCTTCTGGAGCATGTCCAGATCGACATACACCTGAGCGCCAGCGCCGGCGTATGCCAGAACGGAAATCAATACTGCTGCTAGCTTCTTATTCATAAAAGATCAATACATCGTCACAGGCACCGAGGCCTCACCATAGAATGCAAAGTGGGTCATAGGCAGTTTGTCGACCGATATTCTCACAGAACCATTCTCCGCAACAAGCAATGTAATCTCGCTATGGACGTTCTCCTTCTCTTTGAGAACGAACTTCCAGGTCTTGCCTTTGTGGGACTTGAGTTCGCATGTGGCCTCGACCAACTCGGCCGCCTTAGTTCCCGAGTTGCCACCACCGAACTGCATGTAGCCTCCTTTGTTAATGCCCGGAATGAATATGACGGCATCGTTGCCGCGCACCCTGATGATGTACCCGTCGCCATCATAATACTTCACAGCATCGTTGTTGCTCTGCGGAATGTTCTTGATGACAGTGACGTTGAAGTTGCACTCGTTCACGGCCTTTATCAAAGCCGCACGTTCAGCCTCTTTCTCTGAGCGGTCTCTTGCCAGAGAAGGAATGCACAGCATGAGCGCCACGCAGAAGACAGATATCATTCTTTTCATGGTCCTAATTGTTGATATGAAAACCTATTGGGAAAGTATAACGAACCTTCACAGGCTTGCCGTTGACTGTTCCGGGAGTCCATTTCGGGGACTTTGCGAGAACGCGGAGGGCCTCCATGCCCAACGACGGGCAGGGGCTTTCAAGTATCTGCATGCTGGCAACCCGGCCGTCCTCGTTGATTGTGAAACTGACGAGAACCGTGCCTTCCGTTCCATTCCTCATGGCATCCTCAGGATAGCGCAGCTTGCTGTTGACCCACTCGCTGAACGCTCCATGGGGGTCTTCACCCTTGAAAAGAGGGAAGGTGTCGGGGATGCAGTCCTCGTCGATGATCACGCCGTGCTTCGGGCCGCAAACGCGGGAAACGAAACGGGCATCCTTCATCTCGATGGTCCGGTTGTCGTAGACGGTACGACGGCCGACAACGGTGAGGGAGTCACCCACCGTGACGTCAAGAGGCATGAAATCGCGAAGACCCTGCCTGTTGATGATGCCATAGATGAGCACTTCACCCGTATCGTCCTTGAGGTACAGATTGCCGTGCTGATAGTTGCGTATCATGCTGACGACACCGGTCAGCTCACAGGTCGTGGTGTCCTTTGCCGACATCACGCGGAACTCATGTATCGTCATCTTCCTGGGCTGGGCCATGACGGCGCCGCAGATCAGAGCTGCAGCCAGAACAAGTGCGAATCTTCTCATTGCGGATAAACCATGTTAGCGTCAGTCATCTTCTCGAGAACCTCCTCGACAAACCTCCGGGAGTCAATCTTTGCCTGGGCAAGATCGTGCAGCGTCCAGTTGCCGCAGTCCTTGGGAGCGGCACCGGGGATCTCGCCTTCGAAGTCCGCAATGAACCTGAAGGTGCGTGTGATGACATCGAGGATGTCGGCGGGCTGCAGGTCGCCCTTCATGACAAGATAGTTGCCTGTCAGGCAGCCCATGGGACCCCAGTAGACTATGCTGATCCCCCACTGCGGGTCATTGCGCAGATAGGTGGCGGCCAGATGCTCGATGGTATGGATGGAGCCCTGCGACAGAGCCTCCTGACGGTTCGGCTCCACCATGCGGATATCGAAAGTGGTCACGGTCTCTGAGCCTACCTCATCCTTGCGTGAAACATATATGCCCCTCAGCAGCCTGAGGTGATCGATTGTAAAACTGGGAATCTTCTTCATAACTTACAAATATACTCATTTCCTATCTACTTTCTGTGTATTTTGAATAACTTTGCGGACATGAAAAGACCACATGCAATACTTGCAGCGCTCGTCCTGCTCAGCATCACAACTTCAGCAAAAGACTTCACAAAATATGCCAATCCTTTCGTAGGCACTGACCTCCACGGGCATACCTTCCCCGCAGCGACCGCGCCCTTCGGCATGGTACAGGCAGGACCCGACACACGCATCTACGGCTGGGACGGATGCAGCGGCTACCATTACAGCGACTCGGTCATACTCGGCTTCACCCACACGCACCTAAGCGGCGTGGGCTGCCTCGACTACGGCGACATACTCTTCATGCCAGTTACCGGCAGCCAGGTGACGTCCACCTTCTCACACGACAGGGAGACCGCGACTCCCGGATACTATCAGGTCTATCTTGACCAGCCGAAAGTCAACGTCAGGCTTGCCGCAGGCCGCAGGATGGCGATGCATGAATACGAGTACACCGCAGGGCCCAGGCGCGAGGTCTACGTCGACCTCCATCACCGCGACCGCCTGCTCGGCTGCACGCTCGAAATCGTGGGCGACCATGCGATAAAGGGATGGCGCCAGTCTCGTTCTTGGGCGAAACCCCAGGACGTGTACTTCTACGCAGAGTTCGACTCCCCCATAGTCAATGCGGACTTCGCCGATTCAGCCACCGTCCGCCTGAGTTTTGCAGACTCGCAGGACAAGCTCAGGATCAAGATAGGACTTTCCAGCGTATCCACCGAGAACGCGAAGGAGAACCTACTCAGCGAAAAGGCAGACTGGGACTTCGAGGCCCTTCGCAGGAGTACGGCAGAATCCTGGAACGAATGGCTCTCCCGCATCGACATCAAGGCCGACGAGGAGACCATGCGCACCTTCTATTCCGCACTCTATCACTGCGCAATCCATCCTAGCCTCTACTCCGACGTGAACGGCGAGTACCGCGGCCTGGACCGCAAGGTGCACAAGGCAGTGGGCTTCGAGCGCTACACCGTATACTCAGTCTGGGACGTGTTCCGCTCCACATTCCCCCTCTACAACATGATCGCGCGCGACTACATGCCTGACTTCCTGAAGTCGATGTACAGCGTGTACGAGGAAAGCGGCCGCCTACCGAAATGGGAACTTGCAGGCTGCGAGACTGAGACGATGATAGGTTTCAACGCCGTTTCCGTGATTGCCGACGCATACGCGAAAGGCACCCTTCCGAAAGAGGACCTGCGCGCATACTACGAGGCCATGAAGAGCACGGCCGTGACATCGAACGGCAGCCACGACCTGTTCTGCCAATACGGCTTCGACCCCGCAGGCGAAGACAACGAAAGCGTCTCGAAGACTCTGGAGTTCGCATACGACGACTGGTGCATTGCAATGATTGCCAAGGAATTGAGAGAGGACGCAGACTATGCCGAGTACATCCGCCGCGCACAGTACTGGAAGAACATCTTCGACCCTGAAACAGGATTCATGCGTCCCCGCGAGCTTGGCGGATGGGCGCCTGACTTCGACCCCACGAAGGTTTCATCGCACTTCACCGAGGCCAACAGCTGGCAGTACAGCTTCTTCGTGCCTCAGGACATCGCCGGCCACATTGCCGCATTTGGCGGCAGGGATGCATATACCGCCAAGATCGACGCCCTCTTCGCGGCCAGCAACGAAGGCATACACGAGCAGCTCATCGACGTCGACGGCCTCCTCGGACTCTACGCCCACGGCAACGAGCCCAGCCATCACGTCGCATACCTGTACGACTTTGCAGGGCAGCCCTGGAAGACTCAGGAAATCACCCGCAGAATATGCAAGGAGTTCTACACTTCGGCACCCGACGGCCTCTGCGGCAACGAGGACTGCGGTCAGATGTCGGCCTGGTACGTCCTGAGTGCCACCGGACTCTACAGCCTCACGCCCGGAACCACCACCCTCGCGCTGACCACTCCTATAGTCAGCAAGGCCACTTTCAACCTCGGCGGCGGCCGTAAGTTCACCGTAAGCACCAACAAACCGGAACTGACTTTCATTCAGACGGCCCGCCTGAACGGCAAGCCTATGAACGATGCCGCCATTGACTTCGCAAGCATAATCGGAGGAGGCAGCCTCGCGTTCAGGACAGGCAGCGAGCCTTCAGCATTCGGCAGCATTCCCGTCATGGTCACATCGATCGACCCCGCCTACCGATACGATGCTGAGTTCCCCGACGACTTCGGTCAGATCAAGGAAGAGGTCAGGGAACTTTCGATGAAAGTTTATCCTCAGACACAATGCGTGGATGCATACAACGGAGGTGGCCCGGAAAGCCTGATCGACGGCCTGCACGGCAAGATCAACTGGCGCGCCGGCCGCTGGCAGGGATACAAGCATGAGGACGTGGACGTCATCCTGGACCTCCTCGGCACAAAGGAAGTGGACGCCGTGAGCGCCGAATTCCTCCAGGATATGGAAAACTACATCTGGATGCCCAGCGAGATGCTCGTCTACACATCAACCGACGGGCAGAACTGGGAATTGGCCGGCACGCGCAGGAGCGACGTCGCCATCGAAGACGCAACGGTCCAGATTGCAGAATGGAAGATTGAGTTCGAGCCCCGCATGGCGAGCCACGTAAGAGTCGTGGCGCACATATTCGGCGAGATTCCCTCATGGCACCGCGGTTACGGCGACGTGGGATTCACATTCATCGATGAGATAAGCGTCAGCAGCAGATAGCTACTTGTAGATGTGGAGCACCTGTCCGGGACGTATGTTGTCGGATTTCAGGTTGTTCCACTTCTTCAGCTGGGCAACGCTCACGCCATACTTGCTGGCGATTCTGCCCAGATAGTCCCCGCTCTTCACCTTATATGACACCCTTCCGGCAGAGGCGGGCGCCGAGGATGAACGGCTCTCTATATCCTTGATCACGTTGTCGGAGAACAGCTCGGCCGACTTGTGCAGATACAGGGAATCCTGATCGGCCTCCATGAATGCTGCAGTCCAGTTGTAGGGCAGATTGAGCACGCAGGGCTGCTTCTCGGTACCGGGAATTATCTCGTGTATGTACTTGGGGTTGTACTGCCTCAGCTCGTCCATGGGCACGCCCACGACATCGCTTATCTGGGTGAAGTGGAGCTTCTTCCTGATTTCAAATGTATCGAGCTGTGCAGGCATGCCTACGTCCATGGGCTTGATGCCGTATTCACGTGCGTATGTGAATGCATACATGGCGCCCACGAATGCGGGAACGTATCCCCTGGTTTCCCTGGGAAGGAAGGGATAGATGCTCCAGAAGTCGCGCTTCTCGCCTGCCCTGTGTATGGCCTTGGCAACGTTTCCTGTTCCGCAGTTGTATGAGCTTATGGCGAGCGTCCAGTCACCGAACACGCGATAGGCGTCCCTCATGTAGCGTGCAGCGGCATCCACAGCCTTCTCGACGTCGAGTCGCTCATCGGTATAGGAGTCGATGTTCAGGCCATAGCTGCGGGCCGTCTGGTACATGAACTGCCACATTCCCCTTGCACCGGCGCGTGAAGTCGCCGTAGGATTGAGCATGGATTCGATTATAGCCATGTACTTGAGTTCCAGAGGAATGTCATACTTTGCGAACACTTCCTCGAAGATGGGGAAATAGAACTTGCTCACTCCGAGAGCCCTTTCCATGCGGGAATGCATCTTCTCGGAATAGAGTATCATGTAGTTCTTCACCGTCTCGTTGAAAGGCAGTGCGAAGGGAACGTTCATGTCGGCAAGACGCTGCATCATGACTTCGTCAGGAACGTCGGAGTTGAAATGCTCGACGTCCATGTCGTAGTCGGAAATGGACTCGAAGTCGGCGTCGCGGGTGGCCTTGTACCAGAGATGTATCAGGGAGTCGGTCTCGGCGGCGGTATATTCAATCTTTTCTGCGGGCTTCTTGTCAGAAGACTCCACAATCACCTGATGGGCTGCGGCATACTTGACGGAATCCAGCATGTACTGCAGAGAATCGAGCGAAGCGCGCAGTAGATCGTTCTCGTTCTGGAGTTCGTGTCTTGGCGGCAGCTTGAAATAATCTATGAGACTCGGTCTCTGGGCGTTCAAAGGTGTCAGGGAGGCTATTGCCAGGACAATCAAGGTAATGGTCTTCTTCATGCTAGAATCGTAGTCTGAGGCTTGCCCCAACGGCGGGCATGGTCCCCATTGCGAACTGGTTCGAGGGAGCAATGACCGTGGGTTCAAGTTTTAGTGCAATGTCGTCCGTGACCTCGAAGTCATGCATGTAGGCAAAGACGTTGGCATCCATCACCTGTATGAGGTATACAAGTCCTATTGCGATGATGGAATAGTCACGGTAGGTTCGGTATATGTCTCGGTAGTATTTGGCTGTCTCTGCAGTTATGGGGCCGTCATACGGCACATAGCCGGGATCGTCGGGCTGCATCGAAGCAGCCTTGTATATGTCGCGGAAACGGTTGAAGTTCACTGTGTTCAGATCGTAGAAATGATATGCGCACACAAGACCTCCGACGTAGATCGGGATCTTCCAGAACTCGCCGTTGTAGGCCTGTCCCAGACCAGGACAGAGTATGGAGTAGATGGTTGCCTTGCCCGGATAGGGCCGCGGCGACGGCTCATAGTTCGACACGCCGTCGAACAGTGTGGCCCAGTATGCGACTCCGGCACCGATGAAGCACCACTTGGCAATGTCAGGCCTGTCGTTCTTCGACATCATGATGCCGGAACCCACTCCACCGGCAATTGCGGCGTATGAGACAGGCAGTTTCCAGTACTGCCTGTTGTATATCTGCTGTGCGCCCACGAGGATGGTGGAACCTGCGAACATGGTGCCTATGCGGGCATCGCGCTCATGCTTCAGGCCACCGAAGAACTCAGCGAAGGAGAACACCGCCTCGGTGCTGTCCTTCTGGGCATTGGGGTCGTCGTTGTTGTAGCTCTGTGAGAATGCCTCCTTCCTGAACTGCCCGCTGGCAGTCCACGGCTGGAATGCGGCAAGCGCCGCAAGCATCAGGCACAGAATGGTCTTCCTCATCCTATTGAAGTTGCTCGAGGGCCTCCAGGAAGGCGTTCACCTCATCGTCGGATGAGAATCTGATGGTCATGGTTCCCTTGCCGGAAGCGCTGCGCTTCACTGAGACGTTGTCGTTGAAATAACGGCCCACGCATCCGAGAAGACGGCCGTACTCCTCGGGGAGAGGTGCGTCCTTGCGGTTTGTCTTCTTGGGCACGCCGCTGCCTGTGAGCTGTATCTTGCGCACGATCTGCTCCAGCTGACGTACGCTCAGGCCGTCGGCGAGCACGAGGTCGCAGAGCTGCTCCTGCACTGCAGGGTCATCGACACCGAGTATGGCCTTGGCATGGCCAGGCGATATGAGTCCGACCTTCAGGTCATGCTGCACCTTTGCAGGCAGCTTGAGCAGGCGCAGGGTGTTGGCCACGGTTGCACGGTTCTTTCCGAGGCGCTCCGCCATCTGGTCCTGGGTGAACCTGCACTCCTCGATGAGGCGCTGATAGCTGAGGGCGAGCTCTATGGGGTCGAGGTTCTCTCTCTGGACGTTCTCGACTATGGCCATCTCCAGCATGCCCTGGTCGTTCGTCTCACGGACGTATGCGGGAATGGTGCTCATGCCGCACAGACGGCAGGCCTTGAAGCGGCGCTCACCGCTGATTATCTGGTACCTGTTCTCGCCTACCTTGCGGACGGTGATGGGCTGTATGAGGCCGAGATTGCGTATTGATGATGCGAGCTCGTCAAGCGCAGTCTGGTCGAATGACATTCTGGGCTGGAAGGGATTGGGGTCGATGGCATCGACGGGAACGCGCAGCACACCTGCGGCGTCCTGGTTGCGTGAGGTGCCTGCAACCTCCCTGTTGACATATCCTACGGGCTTGCGGAGCTGGTCAGCGTTCGGAACCTCTCCGAGAATGGCGCTCAGGCCTTTCCCAAGGCCCTTTACTTCCTTATAACTCATATTGTCTGTCCGTTGTTTTCAAGAACCTCCCTGGCGAGATTCATATAGTTTGAAGAGCCATTGCTCATGATGTCGTAGAGAATGATGGGCTTGCCGTGCGAGGGAGCCTCGCTGAGGCGTATGTTGCGCTGGATGATGGTCTTGAACACCATGTCCTTGAAATGGTCACGGAGCTCGGCCACAACCTGTGTGTGGACGCGGGTACGGCCGTCGAACATCGT
This sequence comes from Bacteroidales bacterium, assembly GCA_024401745.1. Classification (GTDB taxonomy): domain Bacteria; phylum Bacteroidota; class Bacteroidia; order Bacteroidales; family UBA932; genus Cryptobacteroides. The sequence goes on along the minus strand of JAKSKK010000001.1, from coordinate 33,875 downwards.
GATGAGGAAGCCCTCGATCTGCAGTGAAGGATTCACGCCGCCCTGGACGAGGCGTATGGTCTGGAGGAGCTTGCCAAGACCCTCGAGCGCGAAGAACTCAGGCTGCACGGGAATGATGACGGAGTCGGCGGCAGTGAGAGTGTTCACCGTTATGAGGCCCAGCGAAGGCGAGCAGTCGATGATGATGAAGTCGTAGTTGTGCTTGATGGGAGCAAGAGCCTGCTTGAGCACTGATTCACGCTCGGGCATGTTCAGCATCTCGACCTCTGCGGCGACAAGGTCGATGTGGGAAGGGATCATGTGGAGGCCGGCCATCTCCGTCTGGATGAGGGCATCCTCGATGCCTATCTGGCCTATCATGACCTCGTACAGAGTGCGGTGCTCGTCGTTGTCAGGCGAGAAGTTCAGACCAGATGTCGTATTGGCCTGAGGATCAGCATCGATGATGAGTACCTTCTTCTCAAGGACAGCAAGGGACGCCGCAAGATTGATGGCCGTAGTGGTCTTGCCCACGCCGCCTTTCTGGTTTGCTATAGCTATTACCTTTCCCATTTACTAACTTCTATATAGAAATGCAAATTTAATAAAAAATTCCTAATTTTGCAGCATGACTGAGACCAAGACCGAATGGTATTTCATAGTTAACCCGCGAGCAGGATCTGGCAAGACCATGTCAGAGTGGGTTCCCGCCGAGCACAAGATGGAGAAGCTTGGCATCAGGTATGTCACGGCATACACTGACTACAAAAGGCACGCCATGGGGCTCGCATACGACGCCGCCGTCGAAGGCTACAGGCACATCGTTGCCGTCGGAGGCGACGGAAGCATACACGAAGTCATGAACGGCGTCGCGAAGTTCTGCGACTGGACAGGCACCCCTACCGAAGACTTCTATCTCGGAGTCATGCCCATAGGCTCTGGAAATGACTGGATAAAGTCTCTCGGAGTCCCCCACGACGTGAGCGACGTGGTCGACCTCATCAAGAAGGAATCCTTCACCAGGATGGATGTCGTGCAGGTGAACTGTGCTGACAACAAGATGAGCTACATGACCAACATCGGAGGCATAGGCTTCGACCCCCACGTATGCAAGAGGGTCAACATGCAGAAGGAGGCCGGAATGCGCGGGAAGCGCATCTACCTGAACGCGCTGTATCACACCATGCGCACGCTCAACACCCTGAACGTCAAGGTCATAGCTGACGGCAAAACGGCATACGAAGGTCTCATCTACTCAATGGCTCTCGGCAACGGCAAGTATTCTGGAAGCGGCATGCGCCAGGTACCCGGCGCTATGTTCGACGACAATCTGCTCGACTACACCATCATTCCCAAGATGCCTCTCGGCAGGATGCTCAAGCTCCTTCCCCACCTGTTCGACGGCAAGATCACTGACTCCAGCAGTCTCATCTGCGGACGCTGCACATCACTGCAGGTGGTTCCCCTGGACGCCGACTCCGCCGACATCATAGAACTTGACGGAGAAATCGAAGGCAACCTGCCCATCAGCATCGAGATGGCAAACCGCCAGATCAATGTGATAAAGGGCTGACAAGCATAGAAACATGGCAGAATCCAATTTCATAGACTACGTAAAGATATACTGCGCCTCCGGCCACGGCGGAGCAGGCTCCATGCACCTTCACAGGGCCAAGTACATTCCCAAGGGAGGCCCCGACGGAGGTGACGGCGGCCGCGGAGGACACATCATACTCAAGGCCAACCCCCAGTTCTGGACGCTCATCCACCTCAAGTACCGCAAGCACATAAAGGCAGATGACGGAGAGAAGGGCGGAGCGGCCCTCAGCCACGGCAAGAACGGCGCCGACATCGTTCTCGACGTCCCTATCGGCACCGTAGTGAAGGATGCCGAGACCGAGGAAGTCATCTTCGAGATGATGGAGGCCGGCGAGGAGCGCATCCTGTGCCAGGGAGGCAAGGGCGGCTGGGGCAACGACCACTTCAAGACAGCCACCAACCAGACTCCAAGATACGCACAGCCGGGTGAAGACGGCGAGGAGGGCGTGTTCATCCTCGAGCTGAAGCTTCTGGCCGACGTAGGCCTCGTGGGATTCCCCAATGCAGGCAAGTCCACCCTTCTGGCCACCATCACTTCAGCCAAGCCCAAGATAGCGAACTATGCCTTCACCACTCTTGAGCCAAACCTCGGAATCGTCCGTTATCACGACGACCGATCGTTCGTGATGGCCGACATCCCGGGCATCATCGAGGGCGCTCACGAGGGCAAGGGCATAGGCACGAGGTTCCTCAGGCACATCGAGAGGAATTCCGTGCTCCTGTTCATGGTAAGCTGCGAGGAGGACGACATAGCCGCGAGCTACAAGACCCTCCTGAAGGAGCTCAAGCTCTACAATCCCGAACTGCTAGACAAGCAGAGAGTGCTCGCCATCACCAAGTGCGACATCATCGACGAAGAGATAGAGAAGGAACTCGAGAAGACCCTACCCAAGCGTCTTCCTCATGTATTCATCTCATCTGCAAGCAATTACAATCTCGACAAACTGAAGGATAAACTATGGACGGCGTTGCAGAAATGACATTGTTCCAGCAGGTCCACCACCTCGACAAGGACGTGACCCTGGCAATCAACAGCCTGAACAGCACGATAAGCGACGGAATCTGGCAGTTCTTCTCATACAAGAACAGCTGGTACATTCTCTATCTGGCCGTCGTGGTCATCCTCTTCGTCAGGCTGGGATGGAAGAAAGGCATCGTCGCCTTGCTGGCATGCATACTGTGCCTCACATGCTGCGACCAGTTTGCGAACATCGTGAAGGACTGGGTGCAGAGACTGCGTCCCTGCTGGGATTCAGAAATGCTCAACAGAGGCCTGCACATGCTTGAGAACAAAGGCGGCAAGTACGGATTCTTCTCCGCACACGCCGCCAATGCAATGGGCTTTGCCGCCTGCTCGATACTCTGCCTGAGCATGGACGCGAGCCGCAGCCATAAATTCTATAACATTGCAATGCCCATCTGGGCCCTGCTCGTTGGAATAAGCAGGGTTTTCGTGGGCAAGCATTTCTTGGGAGACGTCCTGGTCGGCTGGGTCGTGGGAATCTTCTTCGGACTCCTGATCGGCAGCCTGGCTCAGCGTATCGCTAGACCAATGTCTCGACCATCTTAAGGACTCTGGCCTGATTCTGTTCCAGAGTTCCCGGATAACCATCAACCTCATGGTAGCGGCCATCCTTCTTGTAGAAGTCGATGAGCGGCTCTGTCTGGCTGTGGTAGGTCTTGATTCTGTTAGCGATGATCTCGTCTGAGGCATCGTCGGCACGGCCCTCGATGGCTGCGCGGTGCTTGATGCGCTCGAACACCATCTCGTCAGGTATCATGATGGAGATCACGGCATTGAGAGACTCGCCGCGGGCAGCAAGGATCCTGTCGAGAGCCTCTGCCTGGGCAAGGGTACGAGGGAAGCCGTCCAGAAGGAAGCCATCATAGCCTGTGATGGTGTCGAAGGCGTTCTCGATCATGCCTTCAACAACCTCGTCAGGAACAAGGCACCCTGCATCGATGAGTTCCTTGGCTTTCTTGCCAAGCTCAGTGCCTGCCTTGATTTCTCCACGAAGGAGTTCACCTGTTGAGATGTGCTTGAAGTTGTACTTTGCTGCAATGGCTACGGCATGGGTGCCCTTGCCTGCTCCCGGAGGACCAAAAAGAATGTAGTATTTCATTATTCGTCTATTACGTAAATGTCTTTGTACTGACGGCCAAGTTCATCATAGTCAAGGCCATAACCTACTATGAACGCGTTAGGGATGGCTTTGCCCACATAGTCGAGCTTGTCGGGCTTTGCATACACGTCAGGTTTCATGAGCATTGTGCAGATCTTCACGTCAGTCGCGCCCTTCGAATAGAGGAGTTCCTTGAGGGCGACGATGGTGTTGCCTGTGTCGACTATGTCCTCGACGATGATGACTCTGCGGTCCTTGACGTCGGAAGTGAGTCCGAGAGGAACCAGCACGGTGCCGGTGGACTGGGTGCCGACATAGGAGCTGAGCTTGATCGAGCAGAGTTCTACATTGAAATTGAGGCGCTTCATGACGGCGGCCGTGAACATTACGGCTCCGTTCAGGACACAGATGATGATAGGTACGTCAGTGCAGCCTTCGAAGTCTGCATTGATACGGTCTGCGACATTGTCAATGATGGCCTCCAACTCGTCATTTTTGATGAACGGCTTGAAGGTCTTGTTGTGCAAAGTGATTTTATCCATGACTAATAATTGACCAATACCCAAATATAGTCATTTTTTCGCTATATTCGTAAAACTAAACGACTGAACTATGAAAATATTCCTCCTTATGGCGGCGTTTCTTGCCGTCATGCCCGTCACCGACAGGGACGCGGCCATTCTTGCCATAACCGGTGCATCCGACATCGAGGAACTGGACGAACAGACCATGGAGAGGTTCGAGGCCTTTGCCGACCACCCCCTGAAGCTGAACGGCTGCGGCAGGAGCAGGCTGCTCTCGTCCGGCATGTTCACGGAATACCAGGCGGCGTCGCTGCTGGACTACATGGAGCGCAGCGGCGACATACTGTCATGGTCCGAGCTCGGCCTGGTCGACGGCTTCTCCCCTGCTCTGGCAACAGCCCTGAGCTGTTTCTGCAGCCTTGAATCGGCAAACGCCCCCGGCAGCACGGGCAGCAGGAAGGCAAGCCATGCAATAATGCTCAGAGCAGCTATGAAAGCGGACGTGCCTAGCAACGTAGATTATTGCTATGGAGCGAAATACAATCTTTTACTTGCAGAGAAGCTTGAGCTTAACTGGGGCAGCAGGACGACCTACTCCGACGGCCGGATCACCCCGGGCACTGCAAGCATCGCCTACTATGGGAAAAGGCATCTGGGCAAGATTGTGGCAGGCGACTTCAATGCCAGGTTCGGCCAGGGGCTCGCCCAGTGGAGCGGATTCAGCCTGAGTTCGTATTCCAGCGTCACGGCAATGATGCGCAAGGGCACTGGTCTGTCGGCATCGAAGTCCTTCACCCGCAGCCTGCATGGTGCCGGGGCCGACTTCGAGTTCGGCAGATGGAGCGCAAGCGCGGCCTGGGCCTGGCCGGGCACAGCACTTGGCCATGTGTCATGGAACGGCAAGACAGTCAGTCTTGGCGCAAGCGCCGTGTACGACAGGAAGATAGGCCCGGCCTTCTCTGCCGACTGGCAGGCGGGCATGGGCAGCGTCTGTTTCTATGGCGAGGCCTGCCTCAGCCAGGCAGGAGGAATTTCGGCACTCTCGGGCCTCTCCTGGGCACCGGCATACGGAATGAAGACGGCCATTCTCCACAAATTCACAAAGGGTGCCCATCAGACAGTAGCAGGATTTGAGAATAAGTGGATTACCACCACAATTGATGCAGTTTGGCATACTTCATATAAAGCTTTACTTAAAGTAAGTCCGACCATCGTACTAGGGCAGTTCACGCTGTCTCCGACTCTCAGGATGAAAGCCACATACAAGCCCGAAGACAAGAATCCGACGAGGATCGAGGCCAGGGCCGAGGGCAGTCTCGGCTACGGCAGCTGGACGCTTTCCGGGCGATACGACAGGGTCTGGTGCCAGTCCTCCTCCTGGTTCTGGTATGCCGAAGCCGGCCACAAATCCAAGCTGTCTGCCTACATCAGATTCGCTCTCTTCAAGATAGACAACTGGCCCGACAGGATATACGTCTACGAGCGCGACGCCCCGGGGAGTTTCAACGTCCCTGCCTATTACGGAAGAGGTTTTTCAGCAAGCGTAGTCGCCTCTTACAAATACGGAAAACAGTGCCTGCACCTACGTGCAAGCACTGTCAGATATCCTTGGAACTTAACTGATAAATCTCCTAAGACTGAGATTAAAATCCAATATCAGCTAAAGCTATAGTTTAGCTAATGTCTTTTCCATCTGAATGCCTCTGGACCCCTTAACGAGCACCATGGCTCCATTCACTGGATTCTCCTCAAGGAAGGACGCAAGAGCCTCGGAATCATCGAAGCAGCCGCAGATGCATGTCTCCCCTGAGCAAGGGTCAATGCCCAGCTGGGCAAGGGCCTTGCGGAACTCATCACCCACCAGATATGCATCTATTCCCTCGGAACAGAGCTTCCATACGATCTTCGCATGCTCCTTGACCGAGTCGGTGCCAAGTTCCCTCATGTCGCCAAGAAGAGCCAGCTTCACAGGAGCTTCCACATGTGAGAAGTTGTCCAGAGCGGCAGACATCGAAGAAGGATTGGCATTGTACGCATCCACGATCAGAGTGTTGCGCTCGGTCTTGACCATCTGCGAACGCTTGTTCGTAGGCTCGTATGAAGACACGGCACTGATTGCATCTTCACGGGAAACGCCGAAGTACTCACCTACTGCAATCGCGGCAAGCACGTTCGTGGCATTGTATGCTCCCACAAGCTGGGTGCATATCATTCTTCCGTCAAGACGGAGCCTGAGGAAAGGTTCTGCCGGCGTTGCAGGAATCAGCTCTACACCCTGATAATCAATGCCATAGCCATGCTTTGCACAAGGCTGAGCCTCTGCCATGGGCTTCAGGTCGGCATCATCCTCGTTCAGGAAGATGAAAGAACCGGGATGCGAGCCGAGCCATCTGTAGAGTTCACCCTTCGCCGCCTTCACACCTTCGAATGAGCCGAAGCCCAGAAGATGGGCCTTGCCAACGTTTGTTATGAGGCCGCAGCTAGGCTGGCTGACGGGGACAAGCTTTGCGATATCATCAGGATGGCTGGCGCCCATCTCGATGACGGCTATCTCTGTATCGGGTGTAATTGTGAGGACGCTGAGGGGAACGCCTATGTCGTTGTTGAGATTGCCCTTGGTCGCGGTGACTTTGAACTTGCGGGAAAGAACGGCCGCAATCAGTTCCTTGGTCGTGGTCTTGCCGTTGGTGCCCGTAAGTCCTATTACGGGAATGTCGAGGTTCTGCCTGTGCTCGATTGCCAGTTCACGAAGAGCCGTGAACGGATCGGGAACGGGAACCAGACGCGGGTCGTCACCCAGCTCTGCATCGTCATTGACCACTGCAAAGGCAGCACCCTTCTCAAGTGCGGACAAGGCAAACTTGTTTCCATCAAAGTTTTCGCCACGCAGGGCGAAGAATATTTCGCCGCCGGTCAGAGCTCGGCTGTCAGTTGTGACAAGGAAGCCGCATTCGCGGTATTTTTCATACAAAAATGAACCCATTTTACACTATAACAAAAATGTTAGCTATTTCAACTTATTTGTTTTAAATATTGTATTTCAATCTATTACTTTCAAACACCTCGGTAATTCTTCGGAAGCCGGAAAATGATGCACACAACGGCGCAGATTCCCATCACGAGAGGATAGAACAGGTACGGGATTATGGATGTAGGCGATATTCCGGCCAGTCCGGACGCCATCAGAAGCTGCGCTCCGTAAGGAATAATGCCCTGCACCAGACAGGAGAAAGTGTCCATGATGCTGGCGGTCTTGCGGGGGTCGAGGCCGAAGCGGTCAGTGATATCCTTGGCTATTCCACCGGTCGTAATGATGGCGATAGTGTTGTTGGCCGTACACAGATTGGCAAGGCACACAAGGCCTGCTATGCTGAACTCCGCTCCCCTCTTTCCTCGTATGTTTCTGGTAAGCGATTCTATTATAAAGTCGAGGCCGCCATTGTGCCTGATGATCTCCAGAAGGCCTCCGGCAAGCATTGTGACCACTATGAGGTCAGACATGCCTGCAATACCCTTTCCTACTGACTCCAGGAAGCCCACCCATCCGAACGCACCGGTCACGAAGCCGAGAACTGCATTCATCACAAGGCCGAGAACCAGAAGCGCCATCACGTCCACGCCAAGCAGAGCCATGACGATCACAGCCAGATATGGCAGGATCAGATACCATTCAGCAGCTCCGACAGACGGCACGGCCGAAACGCTCTGCCCCGTTATAATATAGATGGCCGTCACCACCACGACGGCAGGCAGGACTATCCTTATGTTCACCTTGAACTTGTCGCTCATCTCGCAGCCCAGGGCACGGGTAGCGGCAATCGTAGTGTCGGATATGAATGAAAGGTTGTCTCCGAAGAACGCGCCTCCGACTATTATCGCGGCCATATACGGCAGCGCGGTGCCCGTCTGGGCGGCAATTCCGCCCGCAATAGGCATCAGTGCCACTATAGTACCCACACTGGTGCCTATGGACATCGATATGAAGCAGGCGGTGAGGAAGAAGCCGGCAAAGAGCATCTTCGCCGGAATGATGGCGAGCGTGGCATTCACTGTCGCGTCCACGGCACCGATGTCCCTGGCTGTTCCGGCGAAAGCGCCCGCCAGGATGAATATCCATATCATCAGCAGCACCTTGGAATCGCCGGCGCCTCTGGAGAATATGGCAACGCGTTCGCGCACCTTGCCTTTGGTGATGCAGATGGCGTATATGCCCGCCAGCAGGAAAGCTGACGAAACAGGCACCCTGTAGAAGTCACCTGCGAATATCGACGATACCAGATACGCCGCAAGGAAGACCACCAGAGGACTGACGGCCAGCAAGCCCTTAGCTGTTCTGCCGGAAAGACTCATCGATGCTATTCGTGATATTCAGGTCTGAAGCTGGGAGCTTCGCATGAGGGGAAGTCGGCAGGCACCTTCTGAGTGACCTTTCCAGTGGCGGCCCACTCGGTTCCGCGGAGCATAAGTGTCTGGAATCCAACGCACTGCATGGCAGGATTATCCTCCAGGCTATCGCCTGCATGACCTATCATGATGTGGAAGATGCGGGCGTCGCCGTAGTCCACGGTGAACACGAGAGGCTCCTCGCGGCCGCTTCCGCCGGTGGCGGCATCAGTCTGGCCGGAATAGAGAAGGTCGCCGATGTTCGCGGGTCCGCGCATGCTGTCGTACATCTCGTCGCGGCCGTGCATCCAGTTGTCGGGCAGGCCCTTGGTAATGGGGTGACTGGCATTGCGGCAATGCATCTGATACTCGCGCTGCTGGCCATGGTTGCCTCCGGGACCCGGAGTATAGTCGCAGGTGAGCTCGCCGTTCTCGAGGAAGCAGTAGGGGCCGGACTTCTCGTCACGTCCGCCCCAGCCACCGAGAGCTATCATCCTGTTGAACTCCTCCCAGTCAGTGAAGGCATTGTCGGCAGCATGATAGATCACAAGACCGCCTCCGTTCTGTACGAAGTCCACGAAAGCATTGCGGGTGGGCTCCGGCCAGTCGTCGCCGTTGTAATCCATGATCACGACGTCATACCTGCTGAAGTCGGGACGGAAGGTGTTCATGTCTCCGCCAGCCTCGGGAGTGAGGGCCACGTCTGCATTGAACAGGCCTGACTGGTTCATTATCTGCTGCAGGGCCACGTGGCTTACCGGCCAGTTATGATTGTTCTGACCTGATACAATCAGCACGTCGATGCTCTTCTGAGCGCAGCTCATCGCCATCATCGAAACCAAAGATATTGCGAATAATCTAGCAAGTCTATTCATTATCTGTCAATTATATACTGTTATGTAACTAAAGTTCCACCCAAACTGCGCCAGCCTTGCTGCTGCGCACGCAGCCGTCAATGAACTTCACACCGCGCAGGCCGTCCTCCACCTTGGGGAAGTCAAGGTCCCACTCGCCGTCATTGGGCTTTCCGTTGACTATGTTGAGCAGGGCATCCGTGAAGGCCTTGTAGATGTTGGCGAACGCCATGGTCAGGCCCTCGGGATGTCCGGAGGGGATGCGGTTGATGTCAAGGGCATGGCCGCTCGTATGGGCTGCCCTGGTGAACACTCTAGTAGGCTCGCCCTTGGGAGTGTACCTGAGGAAGTCAGGATGCTCCTGTTCCCACTCTATCGAGCCCTTTGTGCCGAATATGCGTATTGCCAGGCCGTTGTAGTGGCCGGCAGCAACCTGCGAGCATGAGAAGGTGCCATGCGCACCGTTCTCGAACTCGACGAGCATGTTCGCATTGAGGTCGAGCGGATGGTCGTAGGTATCGAGCATGGCAGCGACCCTCTTCACAGGGCAGCCGACCATGTAGGCGGCCGTCTCCTCGATATGAGTGCCTATGTCGCCGACGCAGTTGGACATGCCGCTGAATTCGGGGTTCATCCTCCATACCGACAGCTTCCTGTCAGGATTCACGCTGTCGCCCACCTCGTCGATGAGCCAGTCCTGAAGGTACTCACCCTTCACGTCAAGCACCCGGCCGATTGCGCCTTCTGCAATCATCTGCCTGGCCTGCTTGACCATGTTGTAACCGGTATAGGTATAGGTCACGCAGAAGAGCACGCCCTTCTCCCTGGAGAGACGGCAGAGTTCCTCTGCCTGCTCCACGGTAAAGCACAGAGGCTTTTCGCAGACGATATGTATTCCCTTGAGGATGAACGCCTTGGCAACCTCGTAGTGAGTGCTGTTAGGGGTACAGATGACTACAAAATCTATGCGGTCGTCGGTCCTTGCAGCCTCGGCCTCGGCCATCTCGGCATAGTTGGAATAGATTCTGTCGGATGCAATTCCGTAATGCTCGCCCGTCCTTGCGTTGGCACCGGGGTTATGTACGCTGAAGCAGCCTGCGACAAGCTGGGCCTGCTCGTCGATGGAGATGGCCTTCCTGTGCACGCCACCTATGAATGCGTTGAGGGTTCCGCCTACCTGGCCGTATCTTAGTGTCGTTCTCATACTAGTTCTTTATTGCGTCGTCAAATTTGATTGTAGAATTGGGGAAGTCTATCCTGTGTACGAAAGCGCAGGCTTCCTTTGCGCCGAACTCGCGGTCCATGCCGGAATCCTCCCACTCCACTGACAGGGGGCCGTCATAGCCGTAAGCGTTGAGCACGCGGATGATCTCTTCGAAGTTCACATCTCCGTGGCCGAGGGAACGGAAGTTCCAGCCTCGGCGCAGGTCGCCGAACTCTATGTGCGAGCCGAGCAGACCGTTGCGGCCGTTCAGGGTCACTGCGCAGTCCTTCATGTGCACATGGTAAACACGGCTGATGAAATCCTCGAGGAACACGTGAGGAGTCACGCCCTGCCACTGCAGATGGCTGGGATCGAAGTTCAGACCGAACTCAGGACGGTCGGCGAATTTCTCAAGCAGGCGCTTGGTTGAATAGTAGTCGAATGCTATCTCGCCGGGATGGACCTCGAGGCAGTACTTGATGCCGTTCTCCTTGCACACGTCGAGTATGGGGCACCAGAGGTCATAGATATCCTGATAGCCCTTCTCTATCATCTCCTCGGTGGTCTGAGGGAAGGAATAGAAGTATTTCCAGATGGGAGAGCCCACGAATCCGGTGATGCAGTATGCACCGAGCTTCCTGGCTGCAACTGCAGCCGCCTTCATGGTATCGATGGCCCATGCACGGATCTCTGCAGGCTTGCCTGCAAGTTCAGCGGGTGCGAAATTGTCGAGCCGCGGGTCGTTGTAGTCTCCGACGCACTGGCTGGGGACATGGGCGCAGAGAGCCTTTATCACAAGCCCGTACTTCCTGAATACAGCCTTGATCGACTCCACATAGTCATCGTCATCAGCAGCCCTTACGGGGTCAAGATGATTGCCCCAGATGGCAAGTTCAATTCCTTCGTAGCCCCATTCAGAAGCTTTGCGGCACAAGGTTTCAAGGTCCATGTCTGCCCACTGGCAGCTCATAAGTGTTACTAAGCGTGGCATATCTTCAATTATTTGGTTGTCATATCATACAAAGATAATAATTATCTTTGCAACATGAAACACACGAATCCGAGCCTGGTCATCCTTCTCTGCTGCATCTGCGCAGCGTGCACGAAAGCACCACAGATAGACAGGAATTCCATCATTGACGCATACGCCGAAGAATTCAACTCGAACGACGAGGAGATATACATCCAGAAATTCCCCAACACCGAGGCCGCGGAGTTCATGAAGGCGAACATCCCCGTGTTCGAATGTCCCGACGCCGAACTCGAGAGGACCTACTACTTCCGCTGGTGGACCTACCGCAAGCACATCAAGGAGACCCCGAACGGCTACATCATCACCGAATTCAGGCCGGACGTTCCCTGGGCCGGACTGTACAACGCGATCCCCTGCCCGGGCGTGCACCATTTCGAGGAAGGCCGCTGGCTCAGGGACACCCGGTACCTCGACAGCTACGCACGCTACTGGTTCCTCGACGGAGCTGCACCGCGGGCATACAGCTTCCCTATCGCCACAGCGTTCCTGGACTATGCCAGCGTGACAGGAAACAAGGACCTTCTCATCGAACAGTACGACAATCTCAAGGCAAACTACGCCGCATGGGAGGCAGACCACCTGGGCCCCGACGGGCTCTTCTGGCAGATGGACGACCGCGACGGCATGGAGTTCTCCATCTCCGGCAGCTACAGCGACGACTGGACCGGCTACCGCCCCACCATCAACAGCTACATGTATGCCGATGCGATGGCGATTGCAGCCATCGCGCATATACAGGACAAGGCAGACGAAGAAGCTGAATACATAGATAAGGCAAACCGCATCAAGGAATTGATGGACAAATATCTATGGGACGAGGAAGACGAGTTCTACAAAGTCATCGTACGCAACCCCAAGCCGGAATTCGCCGATATGAAGCGCTGCCCAGCAAGGGAGGAGATAGGCTACATCCCCTGGGTCTACGGCATCCCCGACGCCGACAAGTCGCAGGCATGGCTCCAGCTCCTGGACACCGCCGGATTCAAGGCTCCCTACGGCCCTACGACGGCCGAGCAGAGGGCTGAGGGATTCATGGAGACCGACCCGTCATGCTGCACATGGAACGGCCTCAGCTGGCCGTATTCCACCTGCCAGACCCTCACAGGACTTGCAAACCAGATACGCCGCTTCGGCAGCGGCAACCCCGTCACAAAGGAAGACTATCTCGAAGCTCTCAACATCTACAGCAACAGCCACAGGCTCAAGCGTGAAGACGGCAGGACCGTATGCTGGATCGACGAGAACCTCGACCCCTACACAGGTGAATGGTATGCACGCAACGAGCTGCTCTCACGCGATGACTATCCCTATTATGAAAGGGGCAAGGACTACAACCATTCAAGCTTCTGCGACCTGGTGATAAGCGGCCTCATGGGCATACAGCCCGGCATCGACGGCAGCGTGACCGTAGAGCCACTCGTTCCGGAAGGACTCTGGGACTGGTTCTGCCTGGAAGGCATAGTCTGCCAGGGCAACGAGATCACCGTAATCTACGACAAGACCGGCCGCAGATACGGCTGCGGCAAGGGTTTCTTCATCTATAAGAATGGCAGAAAAGCCTTCCATTCAAATAGTTACGCAGTCAAGGCAAGCATATAGGTGAAGAAGGATTCAGCAGCATCACTCTCCGGACACTACGGATACAGAAGGATAGTCAGGGCCATGACACCCATGGTACTGATGATGCTTGTCACATCCATATACAGCATAGTCGACGGTCTCTTCATCTCCAACTTCGCAGGCTCCGACGCCTTTGCGGGCATGAACCTCATCTGGCCCGCCATAGCCGTAGTCTCCGCGCTCGGACTGATGATAGGCTCCGGCGGGAGCGCCCTGGTCTCCAAGACCTTCGGCGAGGGCGACCATGAAAAAGCCAACGGAATCTTCTCGATGCTGGTATGGGTCACACTGGCAGCCGGCGCCATCCTGGCCGCGGTCATCTTCATTTTCATGCCTCAGATCGTCGACCTGCTCGGCGCCGATGCCGCAATGAAGCCTCACGCGGTGCAATACGGCCGGATAGTGATAAGCATACTCCCCTTCTTCATGCTCCAGATGGCGTTCCAGCCTTTCTTCATGGTGGCTGAACTTCCCCAGCTGGGCACGGCCATGAGCCTGACCAGCGGAGTCATCAACATAGTGCTCGACGCACTGTTCGTGGCAGGTTTCCGCTGGGGACTGACCGGTGCGGCCATCGCAACGGCACTGTCGCTTTCTGCAGGAGGCATCATTCCGATGTTCTTCTTCGCCTCGAAGCGCAACACTACCCAGCTGAAGTTCACGCGCTGCCGGATGGATTGGGGCAGCCTTGCCCAGTCATGCACCAACGGTCTTTCGGAGTTCGTGGGCAATATAGCCTTCAACATCATAGGCATCTGCTACAACCTGCAGCTGATGAACTACATAGGAGCCGCGGGCGTATCGGCCTACGGCATCATCATGTATCTGGGATTCATCCTCTGCGCCGTGTTCATAGGCTACAATATGGGCATATCGCAGGTCATCGCATTCAACTTCGGCGCCGGCAACAAGGCTGAGATCAGGAGCCTGCTCAACCACAGCCTGGTCCTCATCTCGATAGGCGGAATAGTGATGACGCTCGCCGCGGAGATCTTTGCGCCCGTCATAGCCAGGTGCTTCGTAAGCTATGACGCCGGGCTCTGCGAACTCGCCACCCACGCCATGAGGATATACATGCTGAGCACGCTCATCTGCGGCTTCAACATGTTCACGTCAGCATGGTTCACGGCACTGAACAACGGAATCGTCTCCGCCGTGGCAGCCTTCGTGCGCACACTCGTCTTCGAACTGGCAGCGGTCTTTGCACTGCCTGCAATAATAGGAATCGAGGGCATCTGGATGTCTGTGAACGTCGCAGAGATCCTTGCCCTCGTCCTGTCAATGTCCCTTATCTTCGGATTCCGGAAGAGATACGGCTATTGATCCTTTCTTGACGTCTTGTTGAAGTAGACGTTCTCAAGTACGGCATTCTCCACCTCATCCATCACAGGCTGAGCAAAATAGCTGCTGCGTACCGTCACGCTGCCGCCTGCCACGTTGATGCAGGGGTGGCCACAGCTTTCAAGGTTGCCCTGTCCGAGCACGAGCTTGCCGGCATTGTTGGTGATTGCTACGGTAGGTGAACCCCAGAATGCGGAGTTGTAGAGCGTGAGCGTGGCGTCATCGGCAAGTGCTCCGGGCTCACGGCCCATGAGCACGTATGAGCGCAGCTTCTGATGCCTGATGTGCGTGTTCACAAGCTCGGAATTGATGCCGATTATCCTTGTGTTCTCGTCAGCATCCTCGACGAAGAGAGAGAAGGTGCAGCCGTCGGAGCCATGGCCGACCATGGTCATGCTGCCGGGGTACCTGCCGGTGACTGAGTCCTTGAGGAAATGCACACCATAGACTGAACCATAGACGAAGTTGTTGAAGATGGTCTGGTTCTTCACGTCAGCGAACTTGAGGGCGCTGAGGTAGGTCTGGAGGAAACGTGTAGTGTTCACGTTCGGATAGCCCTGGCCGCCAAGCGGCAGCCTTGAGCCGTAGTGAGGGTTGAGCTGCATGTTCCTTATGTATCCGCCTTCAGCACCGCCGCCTACCCATATACCGGCACGGAGGAGCACGCCGCCGAGGTAATCTACGTAGTGGCCGCTGGTATCGTATGTGGCCAGGTCGATGCCCTTGTCGCCAATGGGAATGGTGACGTTGATCACATACACACCGTGACCCTTGCCCTGGATGAGGAAGGGAGCCTCGAGAGGATTGCGGACGAAGGGACCGTCGCAGATGTTGGTCTGCACGATGTTGAGGCCGCAGATTCCGGCATTGGCCTCCAGCGAGATCAGGGACTCACCTGCCTCATTTCCAAGGTATGTCGTGAAGAGGGCGGTTCCGCCTCCCATCGAGTGGTGAGGCACGTTCCAGCTGCCCTTGAGCTCTACTCCAGATGGAACCGTTATCGGCTTGTCCACCAGGTATCTGCCGGCAGGAAGGTAGAGGGTTCCTCCCCTTCTTGCCAGTGCATTCAGCTCTGCCTGCAGCATGTCGGAAACATCCACTGTGGGCACCTTGTTGTCATAGCCAGTCTCGCGGGGAAGATTGAGCTTGACCACGCGGTCAGACGCTGCATGCGGGCGCACCGCGATGTCGGTCTTCACGTCCGAAGGCATGGGCTCGAATAACTTCGAATCATCGAACACTATGCTGCTGACGGCAACGCCGTCGCTTACCACGTCAAGCTTGCCTTCACGGCCTGAATTGATGGCGCCGAGGCTCTTGGCTGCAGCGTCCAGATGGACGTGCCTGCCGGCACCTGCGAACTCACACTGTGTAAGCAGCGCGTTGCCGTTCCTGAGTTCAATGGCATAAAAGCCGTTGTCGTCGGCAAAGCGGCAGCACTCGAAGGAGATCACGCCGTCATTTCCGTCGCTGAGAACCGGGCCGTCGAACGAAACGCCGTTGAACTGCACGCAGGTCTCGAAATCCTTCTCAAAATAAGCGGAATGCCCGTTCTCGGCTGCACCGAACGATGAGTTCGAAATGAGGATTCCGTAAGGATTGACGTCCTGGACATAGAGCCCGTCGGCGCAGTCCTTGACGTCCAGAGAATACAGCTGGGCATTGGGGGCATCCTTGTAACCGGGCTCCCTGCCGATCCACACTCCCTTGTTGCAGCCTGATATCTTCAGGTATGACACATATTCCCAGTCGGAACGATGCATCTCGAAGCCTGTGGCATTGGCGAGCATGTACTCGCGTACCTTTGCCTCCGAAGGAGCACCGGCAAGGCCTGAATTCGCCCAGTAGCCGGGATTTACGCTCACCTTCTCGACTCTGCCTATGTCGGTGCAGATGTGCACCTCCACGGCCTTGTGAAGGGCCGTTATGCGGTCGTCATGTATGTAATGCAGCTCTGCAGGAGCGCAGTATATGCCATTGTAGGCATTGACCAGAGTCACACGCTCCACCGTTGCGTTGTCTCCCCCGTTCTGATAGAAGGTCCAGGGATAGGGCTTCACGTCATCGAGGTCCTGCTCGGGATACCAGACCGACATGTCGGTGACACCGGTCGATGCATTCAACTCAATGAACCTGTCGGCCGTGCTGGTATATGTGGTACGAAGTGCGTTGCCGGCCTGAGGGTCATTCCACCAGCTTGAGACATAGCTGTCGCAGGCCGGAGAATCCTTGCCCACGCGGACTTCCAGCACCGTTCCTTCGACCTTGCCTCCATTCGTGTCGGGGTCGGTCCACTCGCCAACAAGCTGCACGCCTGAGGGCAGACGAAGAACGTAATTGTAGTCGACGCTGGCGGTGTGCTGTTCCTTACCCTCGCGTACCCTGACATGCTTCGTTGCCGATGCAGTTGACAGGAATTCATAATGCCCGGCAGGAACATAGACTATTCCGCCGCCTGCGCCGTAGCTGGCGTCTATGGCTGCCTGGAATGCCGCCCGGTTGTCAAAACCCGGCTTTGCCTTGGCACCGAAATCGGTAACGATGAAATCGACGGTCCTGGTTTCCCTGATGTTTCCACGGCCATCTGCCAAGAACGGAATAAGTACCAGGACAAGGAGTGATGCTGCAAGTTTTCTCATAAGTAGTTTATTGATGTGACATTCAAATTTACGAAATAAATCGTATATTTGATAGTTTCCAGACAACAACTAACAACTCTTTTTATATGGACCGCAGAGAATTCATAACCAAAGCCGCTATGGTTGGCGCCGGATTAGGCGCAAGCCCCTTCCTCGTGAGAGGAACCACGAAGAAAGTCAGTCCTTCTGACAAGATCAGAATCGGCCTCATAGGCTGCAACGGAATGGGTTTTTCCGACCTTTCGGCTTTCCTTAACAATCCGGAATGCGAGTGCATAGCACTCTGTGACGTCGACAGCAACGTCCTCCAGGAAAAGGCTGCCGACACCGAGAAGCTCCAGGGCAAGAAGGTACCCTACCTCTACAAGGACTGGCGCAGCCTCATCGACAACAAGGAGGTCGACGTAGTGATAGTCGGCACCCCCGACCACTGGCACTGCCTGCAGATGGTAGGCGCCGCGCAGATGGGCAAGGACGTGTACTGCGAGAAGCCCCTTGGCAATAGCATCGAGGAGTGCAACATCATGGTGCGTGCCGCTCAGCGCTACAACTCAGTGGTACAGGTCGGGCAGTGGCAGCGCAGCGACCCTCACTGGCAGGATGCAGTGAACTTCGTGCGCAGCGGCAAGCTCGGCAAGATACGCACGGTGCGAGTATTTTCATATCAGGGCTGGTGCCCGTCAATTCCCGTGAAGCCGGACTGCGAGGCACCCGAGGGCGTAGACTACGACATGTGGCTCGGCCCCGCGCCCAAGCGCCCGTTCAACCCTAACCGATTCCACTTCACCTTCCGCTGGTTCTGGGACTACGCGGGCGGTCTCATGACCGACTGGGGCGTGCATCTGCTCGACTACGCACTCTACGGCATGGACGTCACCGCGCCTAAATCCGTCATGGCCAGCGGCGGCAAGTACGGCTACCCTGACGATGCATGCGAGACTCCCGACCTTCTTCAGACAATCTACGACTTCGGCGACTTCACCGTCCTGTGGGACCATGCCATAGGCATCAACGACGGCGCATACGGCCGCACACACGGTGTCGCATACGTGGGCGAGAATGGCACGCTCGTAGTGGACCGCAGCGGATGGGAAGTGATTCCAGAAAATGTGAGCGGCCACAAGCGCATGGAAGCAGTCGAGTTGCAGAAGGCCTACGGCGGCGGTGGCCTCAACCTGCACGTGAAGAACCATCTCGAGTGCATCAAGGCCCGCAACAGGAACTGCAACGCCAGCATCGAGATTGGCGCACATATTGCAAAGTTCTCTCAGCTGGGCAACATTGCCTACCGCACAGGAAAGAAACTTTACTGGGATGGAGCAAGCTTCGGCGACGCAGAGGCAGACGCATATCTCTGCAAGGAATACCGCAAGCCTTGGGAACTCCCGTTAATTTAATTGTATCATGAAAAAAGCAGCTTTGTTATTGCTCGGCTGTATCGCAAGTGTTGCAGCCTTTGCACAGTACAAGGACTTCACCTATGAAGGTGATTCCAATTTCAAGCTGATCCAGATCGACCAGTATGACGAGGCAACCGTCTTCTTCTTCACCTACACCGCAAAGGAAGACAGAAGGATGATCGCAGTCAATGACAACACGAAGATCACAGTCGACGACGACTACAAGGTATACCACCTGCAGCAGACCGGCAACATACCTTTCAGCAGCGAGAACTGCTGGGCATATCTGGCCAAGACCGGCGAGTCGCTGAACATCGTCCTCCAGTTCGACAAGGTGCCTATCGAGCAGGCGTTCTCCATGACAGAGAAGGAAGGGGCCACAGGCAACTACTTCAATTTCAAGAACATAAAAGTCAACACCGCTTCCGTGTCAAAGAAGATTGAAATAGATGATTTCCTTGGCGCCTGCGACTATACCAAGCAGGAGAAGTACACTGTCGGCGGCGCACAGTACATGCTCTACGACATCAACGGCCTGGCTGTGGCTACCCACCTCGGTGACGAATACGTCGACCTCGCGAAGGTCGGCAGGTTCAGCATCGTGGTCACCAACGACTCCGGCAAGCCCGTGACTCTTTCCGCAGGCAACATCAAGGTTCTGGCCACAAAGAACGAGAGCAAGGGCTGGGTTGAGATTCCTCTGTGGAGCGTGGCAGACTTCGACGCAAGGATATCCAGCTCCAACGCCATGTCAGTAAGAGGCTATGAGGACCAGGTGAACCCCATCGCATCCGCAATAGGCAGATACCGCAATACACAGGTTCAGAGAAATTCCGCAAAGGACATACTCTGGACGTCAGCCGAGGTCCTCGCAAGAGCTAGCACCGCAGCAAAGGTTGACGAGTATGCGGCAGCCCTCGAGGAGAACAGGGCACGCGAGTGGAACAACTACCTGCAGAAGGTCACCATCGAGAACGGTGAGACCTACGGCGGATACGTCATCTTCAAGGACAAGAACTACAAGAAGTACAAGATCATCGTCAATGTAGGCGGACACGAGTACACCTACTACATCGCAGGATAATCTTTACTAAGACAGAGAGAAGGGTGCAGCGTCTTTGGCGGTGCACCTTTCTTTGTTTGGCTCGGGCCCCATCACGAAATGGAGTTCGCCGCCTGCCATGAGCTCAGAGTGGTCGATCCAGCTGCGCTCGAAAGGCTCTCCGTTGAGAGTGGCGGACTGGATATAGACGTTGGCCTCGCTGTTGTTCTCGGCTACGATGGTGAAAGTGTTGCCGTTCTCGAGGGAAATGGTCGCCTTCCGGAACAGGGGGCTGCCGATCGCATACTGGCTTGAGCCCGGTGTCACGGGATAGATCAGATTATATAGAGGGAACTGCGAGCGGAATGCATCCCAGTAGCCGATGTCGTTGAACCCATAGC
Organism: Bacteroidales bacterium; assembly: GCA_024401745.1. GTDB lineage: Bacteria > Bacteroidota > Bacteroidia > Bacteroidales > UBA932 > Cryptobacteroides. Next base: position 13,733 of record JAKSKK010000001.1, on the reverse strand, counting down.
CTGGATAGACCTCACGGGTGTTCGGGTCGAAATGGTGCGGCTCACCTTCTGCATCGTACTCATGGAACATCCTCGGGAAGAGGTTCGCGTGATACAGGCATGCGTAGAAAGTGCGCAGCTGCTCGTCGGTGCCACCCTCGACCTCAATGCGGCCCAATGCATCGTTCCATGCCTTGGTTCCCTCCTCAAGCGTCTGTTCGAAGGAGCTGTGTGAAGCGAGCTCCGACTGATAGTTCTGCTCGGCCTGCTCGGCACTGATGAACGACGACGCAACCTTTACCTGCACTGTCGTGCCCGGTTCGAACTCGATATATATACCGGAATTGAATTCTTTCACAGCATCTGCACCGGGCATCATCTCTGCCGATGCCAGGTCAGGCTTGTCGCCCAATGCGGCCGCAAGCATGTCGGGCGTCTTGTAACGTACAAGAGCGGGGATGTTGGGATCATGCCAGGCACCGAATGATTTCACGGGCTTGTCGAAAGTCAGGACAAACCAGCACATCGAACCTTTGTGCCTGTGCCAGCCGATGTCCATGCATCCCTTGACCTTCAGGCCTTCGGGATCGATGTACATCTCAGACTCGCAGTGGCCTCCGTCGATGATCAGGTATGCGGGATTCCCATCGGGATAGGTGAAACGCAGATGGTTTCCGCGCTCGGTAGGCGACATTTCCGTCCTGATACCGTTACGGAACTTGACGCTGTAATACTGCGGCTGCGCCGTTTCGTCCTCATGGGAGAACTTAGCACCTCGCTGAGCTGAGAGAACCTCAAGTTCCCCTGTTTCGGGGAAAAGTGCGAGCGCGGCATAGTCCCTCGTCCACGGGCTGCACTGATGGGCCTGGGAGAAAGCCCTGATCTCGTCGGACTGGTATGTGTACTTCCAGCCATCGCCATGGGCTCCAGTCTGAGGCGACCACAGGTTCATTCCGAACGGTCTGCCGGTCGCGGGATAGGTGTTGCCATAACTGAGCACGAAGCAGGACTCGGTGCCGATTCTGGTATCCACAAGGGAAGTATAGTCAGTGCTTCCGGCACACGATGCCAGGAGCGCAACCGCCACGGTTGCGTAGATCAGATGCTTGAGGCCCATGCTGCTGTAAGTGTTTATGCGAGGAGCTTGCGGACTATGGTGGAGATGGTCCTGCCTTCGGCAAGGCCGGCAAGGGCCTTCGTCGCAACGCCCATCACCTTGCCCATGTCCTGAGGGCCGGATGCACCGACGCTGGCGATGATCTCCTTGAGCTTTGCCTCGACCTCCTCCTCAGAGAGCATCTTGGGCAGGTAGGTGGCAAGCACCTCGGCCTCGGCGAGCTCGTTGTCGGCAAGTTCCTGACGGCCGGCGGCGACGTACTGCTCTGCGGCCTCCTTACGCTGCTTGGCTAGCTTCTGGATGAGCTTGATGATGTCTGAGTCCTGAAGTTCCTTCGAGCCACCTTCAGCGGTCTTTGCAAGAAGGATGGCTGACTTTATCGAACGTACGGCATTGAGGCGGACAGTGTCCTTAGCCTTCATTGCCTCCATGATGTCTTTCTGGATCTGAGTTTCTAGTGCCATGTTGGTCTGATATTATAATTCTCATGCAAATTTAGCAAAATGCTACAATCAAAGGCTCACCTTGAAGACTGTTATGCCTTGAATGCCGGCGGCCGAAGGTTTTTCAATCACCAGAGCGTCATCGCCCTGTTTCCACTCTATCTTCTCATCACTGCCGAGCATCTGTACTGAACGGATCTTCTTCTTTCCAAGGAGGCCGCCCTTTCGGCCCATGCTCTTGACTACTGTCCTGCCCTCGATGCCGGACATGACGGTGACGTAGATGGTCTTGTCACCTTTGCAGTTGAACCTGATATCCGAGCCTGAGTACGTTTCGCCGCCTTCGTTGAATCCGAATGTGTTCAACGGCTTTGCCTGATCGACTGCCGGACCCTCTCCGAATACCTTCCACGGCCTTGTGCCGTAGATGCTTTCGCCGTTGATCTTCAACCACTCGCCAATCTCGCTGACTACTCTTATTTCAATAGGGTCAATCGTTCCGTTACCGCGGATCGGAACGGACAGGAGCATGTTACCGTTCTTGGATACGATGTCGACCAGCATCCTGATGACCTGCTGCGCTGACTTATACTTGTCATCATAGTAGAGCCACTTGGAATAATGCCAGTTGCCTATGCAGGTGCATGTCTGCCACGGAAGGTCCTGTATTCCGTCAGGCGCACCTCTCTCGACATCCCAGAGTATGGTCTTTTTCTGCACTTCATTCAGGCCCTTGCCGGTGACGACTGCCTGATTCACTCCACCGTTCTCTGAAGCGCTCTTGTTGTACATGTGAGCCGCTATTTTCAGGCCGGCATCAGAGACGGGCCAGAGCGGCAGGTACACGTCGTCGAAATAGATGATATCGGGATTGTATTTGTCGATGAGGTCGATGGTGCGGTTGTAGAACCTGTCACAGTATGCCTGGTCGGGAGTGGTCACAGCATCTTCTTCCCACTGCCATGCACCGTTATCCTTGCTGAGCGGATGACGCTGCTCGTAGAGATCCTGTATGTCATAGCCTTCCCACCATGTGCCGGTTCCGTCTTCCTTTGTGAGCCAGCCGTCGTAGGGCACTCCGGCGAGGGGGCCCTTGGTATCGCTGCCCCTGGATGTCTCATACCAGGTCCATGCATGCGAAGCATGGACGCTGACTCCGAAGTGCAGGCCATATTTCCTGGCAGCTTTTTCCCAGCCACCGACGATATCCTTTTCGGGACCCATGTTCAGAGCATTCCATTGCTGATACTTGCTGTCGAAAAGGTCGAAGTTGTCATGATGGTTTGCAAGTGTGAAGAAATACTTTGCACCGCACTGCTGATAGAAATGGATCAGGCTGTCCGGATCCCATCTGTCAGCCTTCCATTCATGGATCCAGTCCTTGAATCCGAACTCAGAAGGATGTCCGTGGAGTTCGATGTTATGGTCGTATTGATTTCCATCCTCTATGTACATATTCCTGGCGTACCAGTCGCCGGATTCCGGCTGGCACTGTGGTCCCCAATGGGCCCATATTCCAAACTTGGCATCCCTGAACCATTCGGGACAGGTGAAGCCCGACAGTCCCTCGACGCTGGGTGAGAAAGGGCCATCGCCGACAGGCTCCTTTGACGTGTCGACCTTGACCTTGAAATCCTGTGCACCAAGAGTGGCAGTGAAAAGCACCGCGAGCATGGCTAGAAGAATACGATGTCTGTTCATGAGTTTTATCTATTTATCAATAATTGCTGGCAGGAGTCCGGACTGACCGGACCCGATAAGAAACTTTGTCAGCTAGACCTTCAGGAAAATCTTCTTCTTATAGAGGAAATAGGTGAATAGCCAGACCAGCACAAGGAAGGTCGCGGCCATTATGACCTCGCCCCATGCCTCAGGCAGTCTGCCGGCCAGTCCGGATGCCAGGAAGTCGCTGGTATAGTCGAAATTGATCATCCTTTCTGCCATGTACACGGTTATCGAGTTCATGCCGACTACCGTGAACGGGAATGCCCAGCCACGCCAGCCCTTGACGTCTATCAGCCAGTAGAAGATGGCGAACAGAGCCAGGGAATAAGCCCCGACCACCAGCACGAAGGTGCTGCTCCAGAGAGCCTTGTTGATGGGGAACCATCTGCTCCATACAAGCCCGACGGCAAGCATCAGAGCTGAAGCGCCAAGCATGCAGAGCACCTTGCGGCCGCCACTTATCCTGTCGGCCGGCACACGCACGAAATCTCCGGTCAGCATGCCCAGCAGGGCAGTTGCCGCAGCAGGCACCACGCCAAGTATTCCCTCAGGGTCAAAGGTGCCACGGTGGAGGCGTCCGGGCAGCAGCAGACGGTCCACATACCCGCAGAGATTGCCCTCGAAGGTGAACGGACCCGCTCCGGCAGGCGCGTCCGGCACAGGAATGAAGCGCAGGGCGGCCCAATAACCCACCAGAATTGTTCCGATGATGACAAGCCTCGTGGAGAGCTTTCCGGTGTTCATGTATATGATGGCAGCAAGCATCCAAGCGACTCCGATGCGGCCGAGCACGCTAGCCACTCGTATGTCTTCCAGGCGGCCTTCGGTCAAGGCCCCGTTGTATATGATGCCGAGAAGGCACAGCACGAGAGCGCGCACGAGCACCTTACGGTAGATGCGTCCTCTGCCGCAGCCTGCCGACAGCTGCTTCGAATAGGAGAAAGGGAATGTGATTCCGGATATGAAGAGGAACAGCGGGAAGATCGTATCATGATGTCTCAGCCCATCCCATGCGGCATGGTGCATCTGAGTTGCCAGCCAGCAGTCAGAGCCACCCGGGAACAGGGCGCAGATGGCTGTTATGAGTCCGGCAAGCCCGGAAATAAACAGCATGTCGAAGCCTCTCAGGGCATCGATCGATTGAAGTCTTTGTGAATTGTATTCCATAGCTGCGCTAAGATACGGATTTTTTGGCTTGAATTGTATATCTTTGCGCCACATGATAAAGAACATCCTATTTGATTTCGACGGCACTCTCGCCGACACCGCTCCCGGCATCCTGGCTACGCAGGTTGCGACGTTCACGAAACTCGGACTTCCCGTTCCTTCGGAGGCTGCCATGCGCAGCGGAATCGGACTGCCTCTTGGCGAATCGCTGCGTACTGCCGGCAATCTGCCCGACGAGCTTATCGACGAGGCTGTGACCACCTACCGCACACTCTTCCCCATATACGAGGTGGGCAACGTCTCAGTCTTCCCCGGAGTGCAGCAGACTCTGGAGGAGCTCAAGGCCAGAGGCATAAGGATGGCAATCGCCACTTCCAGAGGCTCCAACTCCCTGGGCGTGTTCCTGGAGCGTTTCGACATGGCAAAGTACTTCGAAGACAAGGTCACTGCCACCGACAAGCTTCCCGCAAAGCCGGCACCTGACATAGTGCTCGCCCTGCTCTCCCGTATGGGCATCAGCAAGGATGAGACCCTCGTGGTGGGCGACACCACATTCGACATAGGCATGGGCGCCAGCGCAGGCTGCCGCACCTGCGCGGTCACCTGGGGCAACCACAGTTCAGAAATGCTGCAGACAGCCTCCCCCACCTACATGATCGACGAAATCAGCGAGATACTCGATTTACTGTAATCTCTTTTCCTCCCTTGTCCCAGGGATACTGGCTCATGTAGACCTTGATGTCAAGGTCGTCGCATCCTTCATCCTCAGCCACGCTCATGACCACGGCGTCGAACTGTGCTCCGGCCATAGCGGCATCGAGAGGTAAATAGTAGGTGACATTTCTGTCGGTCTTGGAAAGGCCTGCTTCCCACTCGTTGCAGGGATATGACGGTGCCCTGTCGGGGCATCCGTAAGGCTTTCCGTTGATCCTGAACCCTGCCAGGGCACCATTTATGCCGCATTTCCCATTGATGGCAACGCTCAGGTATGCGCCCTGCGGTATCTCATCCAAGGTGAAGCTTGCGCTCCATGCCTTGCGGGGATGGCAGTACCAGCCGTCGTACTTCATGAATGAGTTGCTTGCCGTCCACGCGCTGCGGTCAAGCTCGAAGCCTCCGGCGTAACCTTTGACCTCGGCTACTCTTATAGGAGAACGGCTGAAGCGGAAATAGCGGAATGCACCGAGTCCGGCACAGTCGAGCACTGTATGCAGGTCAGGAATAAAGCCGCATTCCTCCCATTCCTTCAGGTCATCCGAAACATAGAAATATGCTCCGTCATCCATATTGTAAGGCTGCATGCCGAACCAGTCAGGAAAGTCGAATACTAGGCTGTCTAACTTAGTCACTGAGCCAAGGTCAAGAAGGAAGCCAGGGTCCGCCAGGCGGGGCTCGTAATCCCTCAGGCTATGGCTGAAGCAGGTGCTCTTGTCACCGTCGAAGAGATAGCGGCTGTCGGCCTCTCTGGCATGGTAGACCTTCTGGTTGAAGAAGGCATCCCTTGATGCCTGTACCGCAGGAATGGCGGTGGGTCCAGAGCGCCTTATGCTCTGGGCCTCGAGGCAGTCGCTGCTCTGGCTGTATGCCGTTGCCCAGAAAATGGCCTCCATGTCGTCTGGAATATCGCACTCCTCAAGGGTGGCTATCAATCGGTTAGGGTCCATCTTCAGTTCCTGGCCGTCGAAATGAACCTTGAAACGCTGCCTGGCAGCCTTGCCACGGGTCACACGGACATCATAGTCCTTGCCCGGTTCGCCAAGCAGCTTCACGCTGCACACGTCGCCCACTCTGTCGTTGACGATGCGGTAAGGCACGCCGCTGATCAGTATATTGTCCTTCTCGGGAACATTCGTCAGCTTGATGAGAGCGACCCTGAACGGTGCCACGCTGACCTCGACGCTGCTGCCGTACGCATGGTCTCCCCTGTCGAGTATACAGGGATGATAGAGGCGCGCCTTGACCTTCCGGCCGTTGTCCTCGAGGCCTATGCTGCCATCGAGGTCTATCCTGAAGCTTCTGGTCTCCCATGAAAGGTTGCGGACGGTGATGAAGCGGGTGTTGGCATCGCCACGGCTGACGGAGTACTCTCCGTACTGTTCCTCGGGTAGTTCGATTCCATCCACAAGTATGTCGCGGTAGTCACGGTGCAGGTTGAAGATATATGCCAGATACGGGAATTCGTCGTCGCGCAGGAACTGGGGGCTTCCGTAGATTTCGGGAGCGAGGATGAGGTCGCGGCAGAATGCCTGGAGGACGAGGTCGTCGTCCCAGGCATCGAGGCATGAGGAGAAGCAGACTCCGTGGTCCTCGCTGAGGCGCGTTAGACCGGGAGTGTTCTCCCTGGCAAGATTGCCGGCCCTGTGATGTGGCGCAGTGACTTCGTTTCTCATCTGTACATCGACGTATGTCTCGCGTCCGCCAAGAAGATATGTAGTGGAGTGGGCAGTGCCCTCTCCAAGGTCTAGGCGGTGATTGAGAACCACAAAATCAGGGACGACCGTGCGTATGCTGTCCATCATGCTGTTGAACTCGGCGTACTTTTCCGGGCGCAGGACTCCGCAGCAGGCATCAAGCTTGAGAAGGCGGAAGTTGTAGTTCCGCACCATGTCAAGGAACATGCCGCTGCGCCTGGCCGCATCCTCAGGGGTGTCGCCAAAGCCGTCAGGGCCGGCCCACATTCCAAGGCCGGTACCCATGGAACGGGACAGCTCGGCAATGGCCGCATAGCCGTTCGGGAAGTTCCTGGCCGTCCTGCCGCTCTTGTACCAGCCATAATGGTTATGGCCGTCGATGTTGCCAGCATCCAGGGCATAGATGTCCAGCTGCATGCCGTAGGTGTCCTTGAGCCACTTGTAGAAGTTGAGGTTCGCGAGGGTCTGCTCCTCGGTGGAACCTTCCCATGTATGGTCTATCCAGGTGAAGTACTCCGACTTGGAAGGAGTCTTCTCGGTGGCGCCTCCCTTCGAGAACGGCTCGTTCTGTGCGAAAGAAATGCCGCCTGCCAGCATGAGGCAGGCAGCCACGATGATTCCGTATCTTTTCATGCGTCCGGGATTCGTCATTTGACCATCCATACCCTGAGGGTAATGGTTCCCTGAGGGCCGCTGAAATCAGGTGCGCAGACGAACAGGGCTTTGTTCATCCAGTCATACTTGCTGTCGGCCGGTGCCTCGAACTTGGGCGCGCAGCGGAAGTAGAAGGTGGGATTGCCGTTCTCGTCCTTCCCGCTGGAGATGATTCCGTTATTGCGCACGTGGATGTATGCTCCGTCGTCGGTCTTTATCGAGTAGATGGCCTCGACGTTGGTGCGGCCGGTGCCGTTCTCGATGAGCTGCCAGTCGGCACCGCCGGGCACGATCGTACCCTTGAGCTTCGGCCCCTCGAAGGTTCCTCCCGTGATGGGAATGACGTTTCGGAATCCGTATGATGTTGCGCCCACCTGATATGCTTCGCCGAGCGAAACGTTGAGCTGCATCACATATTCGAGAGACGGAGTGTCAAAGGCAGGAGCCTGAGTCTGTGCATTGGCTGCCACCAGACTTACGATGGCAAGAACTGCTGCGATCAATATACGTTTCATATCTGATTATCGTTATTTTACGTTCTTCTTGCTGTAGTTGAAGCGCACGCCCTCTGCGGTCACGACGCGGTCGAGGACAGTGCCTTTGGTCATGCCGCCGAACTTCTTCTCGCCCTCGACCTTGCCGGAAAGCACGTCGGCAGCGATGTTGCGAAGGTCCTGGACACGCTTGACGGTTTCAGGATTGTCGCCTCCGAAATGGCCGGGATACATCTTCTCGATTCCCTTCTCCTCCATCATCTGAAGCGTCTGCTCGGCAGTATCGATGAATGTGGAGACAGCCATGGTCATGAGAAGATTCGTGCTGCCGAAAGCGTCACCGCTGAAGGCAACGTGATTGGCCTCGTCGATGAATACGACCGACTCTGCAGTATGACCGGGAGCGTTGAACACCTCTATGCTGCGGCCGCCAAGATCGATGACCTGATGGTTCGTCAGATAATTAACCTTGCCGTCGAAGCCGGGGAAAGACTGCTCTCCGCCCTGGTCGCCTACCCACACCTCGTCGAAATACTTCACTGCGCCAACATGGTCGGCATGATTGTGAGTGAGCACCAGAGTGACCGGCTTGTCGGTAACGGAAGCAACGATCTTGTCAAGGTCGTCCATCTTCATGCCGGCATCGATGAGAAGGGCTCTTTCCTCGCCCTCGACGATGTAGATGGATTCGTTATACACAATGTTGCCATTGCCCACCCAGGTGTGCTCGTCGATGGCGTGGATGACCACGTCGTCGTTCTGGAACACAAGAGGCAGGTCATCCATCACGAGGGTTGACTCGCTTGAACTTCTAGGTGCGCAGGACACCGATGCAGCAGCGGCTAAGAAAGCCAAGATGATATATTTTCCTGAAACTGACATATTACTGGAATTGAATGAACGTGACTGAATGAGGTTCAAGTGTCACCGCGCCATCGCGGGTAAGCTTGAGGGTCTTGGCACGGGGAACGATATGGTCCTCTGCTCCCACCTCGTTATAATCGTCGGGACCATTGCCGTTGAGCACCTGGGCGGTCACCGCCGAAGGAAGCTTCTTGCCGAAGAGGGCCTTGTCGAGAGTGACCTTGACGGCATTCTCGGGATCCTTGTTGGTGACGGCGAGCACATAGCGGCTGCCGGAATCGTCCACGCTGAGTATCGCGTCGATAACGTCGACGGAGTCATCCTCATACTGAAGCCGGTCTGAGGTGATGTCGATGGGAAGCACGTTCTTCTCAAGCAGATTGACGTACATCCAGATCACATAGTAGGTCGACCTCTTGAGTATGCCGTCCTTGTATGCGAAGACGGGGCCGCGGGTGTTGACCACCGGTGAGATGCATGCTATCTGCACATAGTCGGAGTGGCGCAGGCAGGCATTGTAGAAGCATGCGCTGAACACTGCGTCAGCCATAGTGTATGTGCTGTTGATGTCGTTGTTCCTGCGGGCGTCGACGTCAAATCCGTCGCGCAGACGGCCGTGGCCGGGGTGATGCCAGCTGCGAAGGTTCCACTCGTCGTATGCGATCTTGATGTGGTCGCCTTCGCCCGACTCGTTGATTATGTCGATCGTGTTCTCGATCGTATTGTCGGGATCGTCGGTGTACATCATGCACTTGAGGTAAGGTGCAGGATTGTTCTCGTGGGTCAGGAAGTCCCAGTACGAATGGATGGACACATAGTCGAGGTTCCAGCCTGCCGACTCGAGCAGAGGAAGGGTCCAGTCCCTGTTGGGAGTGGCGGCGGCAAAAAGGACCAGGTCCTTGTCGCATGCACGCATGAGCTTCGACGACTCGCATACAAGCGGGCCCCACTCGCCTACCGTCTTGGCTCCGAGCTCCCATCTGCCGTAATTCTCGTTGCCTATGCTCCAGTACTTCACGTCGTAGGGCTCGGGATGGCCGTTTGCCGCGCGCATCCTGGCGAACTTGCCCGCATTCTGGTTGCAGTACTCCACCCAGTCGCTCATCTCCTCGGCGGTGCCGGTGCCGGCATTCGTGCAGATGTAGGGCTCTGCACCTATCTTGCGGCACCACTTGACGTATTCGTCGGTACCGAAGGTGTTGGGGTCCTCAACGCCCCAGGACTTGTCGAACACGGGCTCACGCTCGGGGCCTATGCCGCCCATCCAGTGGTAGGTGCTCACGAAGCAGCCGCCCGGCCAGCGGACGATGGGAGCCTTGATGTCGCGCAGGGCCTCGATCACGTCGGTGCGCATGCCGTCCTCGTCGGAGAGAGGGTTGCCCGGGTCGAAGATTCCACCGTACACCTGAGTGCTGAAGTGCTCGATGAAGTGGCCGAAGATCATGGGATTGTATTCCGCCTTGACAGCATCCCTGGAGATGCTGATGCTGTTCTGTGCACCTGCGATGCCGCCGGTGGCCGCCAAGATGGCTGAGAAGGCTGCAAGGAGCCTGAGTATGTTACGATTCTTCATATCTTTGTAAATATAGTGAATTTTTGAGTAAATTTGAGGTCAAGGACAAATCAAGAACCAACGACATGGCTAAAATCTACGTAGCAAGCAGCTGGAGAAACCAGTTCTATCCTGATGTAGTGGAGAAGCTCATGGCAGCAGGACATGAAGTGTACGACTTCCGCAACCCGCCCCACGGAAAGGGCGGATTCCGCTGGTCAGACGTCGACCCGAACTTCCAGGACTGGACGGTGGAGCAGTACCGCAAGGGCCTCGAGGACCCCTGGTCCGAGACCCAGTTCAAGAGCGACATGGAGGCCCTCGAATGGGCCGACACCTGCGTGCTGGTACTCCCCTGCGGCCGCAGCGCCCACACAGAGGCTGGCTGGATGGCAGGCACAGGCCGAAAGACAATAGTCTACATACCCGAGATGCAGGAGGCCGAGCTGATGTACAAGCTTTTCGACTACGTGACCGGCAGCCTCGACGAAGTTATTTCCTTCCTCAAGTAATATTATGAAAAAGACGATACTCATGTTCGCCATGATTCTGGCGCTCGGTTCATGCAAAAGCCCGATGACCATGACAAAGGAAGAATCCGCCCTCATAAATGACTCCCCTGAAGTCATGAGGATACTGACCATTGACAGCGATGCGGACCTTGCCGTCCTCCGTCGCAGCTCAACCGACTTCAACGCGGCAGACCTGTGCAGCGCGGAATACGCAAAGCTGGCCGGGAAACTGGTCACGACACTCCAGAACACCGACGGCGGCGTAGGCCTGGCCGCACCGCAGGTGGGTATCAACCGCCGCGTGGTGGCAGTGCAGAGGGTCGACAAGGAGGGCGAGCCGATCGAGGTCTACGCCAACATAGCCATAGTGGAGACCAGAGGAGAGATGTTGCCGGGCCCGGAAGGCTGCCTTTCAGTTCCCGACGAGCGTGGTGACGTCGCCCGTTACCAGGACATCACCATCAGGTATACAGAAACAGACAGCGGCAATTCGGAACAGACCCGCGAAATCCGCGAGGACGTGTCCGGCTTTGCCGCTGTGATATTCCAGCATGAGGTCGATCATCTGGACGGAGTCCTCTATATCGACAAGACGCTGTAAGTCTTTATTTACAGATACTTTACTTTGTACCGAAGATGCGGTCGCCTGCATCGCCGAGACCGGGAACTATGTAACAGTTCTCGTTGAGCTTCTCGTCTACTGCAGCAACGTATACCTCTACGTCAGGATGTGCTTCGGTGAATGCCTTGACTCCTTCGGGAGCGGCAACGAGGCACATGAGGCGGATGCGCTTGCAGCCACGTTTCTTGAGCATTGTCACAGCATCGATCGAGCTGCCGCCGGTTGCAAGCATAGGGTCGGTGACGATCACAAGACGCTCCTCGATGTCGAAAGGAAGCTTGCAGAAGTACTCCACAGGCTTGTGGGTCTCCTCGTCGCGGTAGAGGCCGATGTGGCCGACCTTTGCTACGGGAATGAGCGAAAGAAGTCCGTCTACCATACCCATACCTGCACGGAGGATGGGAACGATGGCGAGCTTGCGGCCGGCAATCCTCTTCGCCGTCATGTGGCAGATGGGGGTTTCGATCTCGTAGTCCTCAAGTTCGAGGTCGCGGGAAAGCTCATATCCCATAAGCATTGAAATCTCGGTAAGAAGCTGGCGGAAATCCTTTGAACCGGTTTCCTCGTTCCTCATTATGCTCAGTTTGTGCTGGATAAGGGGATGGTCGATTACATGTACTTGCTGATCCATATCGTGTTTAATTATTGGTTCGATTGTATGAGTCTGCAAATTTAGCTAAATTTGCGCTAATTAGGTCAACAAATACGCATAATATGTCTGATACCATCTGCGCGCCGGCAACTGCCTCCAACGGAGGCGCAATCGCCGTGATCCGTGTAAGCGGACCGGAATCCCTCAAGGCCGTCGGCAACATCGCACGCTTCCGCTCCGGCAGTGCCACCGATGCTCGCGGCTACTCGCTGCGCTTCGGCGAGATTCCCGGTGTGGATGAAGTCCTCGTCAGCATCTTCAAGAACCCGCACTCCTACACAGGTGAAGACGCCGCAGAAATCAGCTGTCACTGCTCCCCTTTCATCGTGCGCAGGATCCTCGAACTGCTCATTCAGAACGGCTGCCGCATGGCCGAACCCGGGGAGTTCACCCGCCGAGCCTTTTTGGCCGGCAAGATGGACCTTGCCCAGGCCGAGGCCGTGAGCGAGCTCATCTCCTCCGACTCCACCGCCGCACACCGCATTGCGCTGAACCAGCTACGCGGAGGCTATTCCGCTGAGCTCAAGGGCCTCAGGGACTCCATACTGGACCTTACCGCGCTGGTGGAGCTGGAACTCGACTTCAGCGAGGAAGAGGTGGAATTCGCAGGACGTGACAAGCTCAAGGGGCTCGTGAGCCAGGCAATAGCGCGTGTGGACGCCCTGTCGGAGTCATTCCGCGTGGGCAACGCCATCAAGAACGGCGTGCCCGTGGTCATCGCGGGAGCCGTAAACAGCGGCAAGAGCACCCTGCTGAACGCGCTTGTGGGCGAGGAACGTGCGATTGTCTCGAACATCCCCGGCACCACGCGGGACACCATCGAGGAGGTGGTGACCGTTGACGGCGTGCAGTTCCGATTCATCGACACCGCCGGCATACGCGAGACCGCCGACACCGTGGAGCGCATAGGCATAGACCGCGCTCATTCCGCAATCGCAGCATCGGAGATAGTGATAGGCGTGCTGGACGGACTGGGCGATGCCGACGCTGCCGCCTCTGCCCTGCGTGCTGTGGTTCCGGCAGACAAGAAGCTCATACTCGTACGCACGAAGATGGACCTCTGCCCTGCATCAGCGCCTATTGAAGGCGTGCTGGATATCTGCACCGCCAACGGGCTGGGACTCAGCGAGTTGAAGGCCGCGCTCAGCGGCTATGCATCAACCGCGTCAGAGGGTACCGTGGTCACCAGCGCACGCCACTACGAGGCACTGCGCGACGCCTCCGCCTCATTGAATGCCGTACTCGACGGAATGGGCTCAGGCATTCCCACCGACCTCCTGGCCGAAGACCTCCGCGAAGCCGTCCGCTCCCTCGGCCGCATCTGGGGCGAGGACCTCGGAATATCTGCGCAGGATACGCTGAATCATATTTTCGGGAGGTTCTGCATCGGGAAATAGACAACGAAAAGCCGTGAAAAGCGGTGGTATGCTATGGTATAGTAAAACCTATCTAACTACCTTATGTCCAATACTATACACGCATAAATCCACAAAACCCAAATTTCACTGAATTTCATTAGAAATCAATTAGGGGGACAAAAT